>JBATLM010000278.1:0-30486 GCA_049289315.1 Cyclobacteriaceae bacterium | reverse complement strand
TATTAACAGTGTGTTAAAATATAAAGAAGGAGTTATCAATGAATTGGCATCATTGTTAAATTGGGGTGATGAAGCAAAGCAACGTGATGGAGCTTTGCTAGAAGAAGCAATTAAAGATGCTAGAAATTTTTTAATGCATGTCGGAACAGAATAAACACTTGTGGGGAATAGACCTTGGGGGTACGAAAATAGAAGGGGTAGTACTCGAATCATCAAAAAATCCAAGAGTATTGAGCCGCCACAGGTTGGCTACTGAAAGTCAAAAGGGGTATGATCATGTGATTGCGCAGATTGATAAAGTGATCCAAACACTAAGTGATGACCTGCAATATCGTGCTGCACAAATAGGAATGGGCACACCCGGTATCCTTGACCCTGAGAGTCGGTTGATGAAAAATTGCAATTCTACTTGTTTGAATGGGCAACCTTTTAAGCGTGACCTCGAAGAAAGGCTGAACTTGAAATTCACAATTGCTAATGATGCGAACTGTTTTGCACTTGCAGAAACTAACCTTGGCGTAGTGAAAGAAAACTTCAGTGATTCAAAAGTTGTTTTTGGCGCTATCATTGGCACTGGAGTAGGGGGAGGAGTGGTAATCAATGGCCAACTCCTCAATGGGCTGCATAGTATAGGGGGAGAATGGGGTCATAATTTTTTACACGAGTCAGGGGGGCAGTGTTATTGTGGTAAAGTGGGGTGCGTAGAAACTGTTCTCTCAGGGCCTGCACTTGAAAAGTTTTATTTCTCCATGACCAATGCCAACAAGACCTTGCCAGAAATATATGAGGCACATCTAGAGGGGCGGGATAAGGATGCTTCCGTGACCATTGGTCGTTTAACTAGTTTTTTTGGACAGGCTATGAGTACGGTTGTTAATATTCTGGATCCTGATGTGATTGTAATAGGGGGTGGTGTTGGAAACATTGATGCTATCTATAAGGAAGGCATCGTATCTCTAAAAAAGCACGTGTTCAATGATTACTTAAAAACTAGTGTAGTCAAGCCAAAGTTGGGTGATAGTGCAGGCGTATTTGGTGCCGCTTTTTTGAATGTATGATAACTAAGAATAACCATTGGCAAAGATTGATGTCCGGGAAGACAACAATTTTGATTATTTTTCGATCTTAACATAAAGGAGTATGATTAGAAATATAATTATGACGATCACAATGGCGGCTATCGTTTTCGCTTGTGGTTCTAAGACGGAAAGTAATAATACAGAAGACTATGGTGAACCGAAGGTTTCCACTGAAGTAACTAAAGTTGATGAGAATCTAATAGCGCAGGGAGCAGCACTGGTAAAACAAAGTGATTGCAACACTTGCCACCATGCTACTAATCAAATTGTAGGTCCTTCACATACTGACGTGGCCAAAAAATATGAGTTCACCAATGAGAACATCCAGTTGGTGGCGGAACGGATTATAAAGGGGAGTACAGGAGTTTGGGGCCCAGTGATGATGACCCCTCATCCAAACCTTTCGCAGAGTGATGCCGAGAAGATGGCCAGGTATGTACTTTCTTTAGATGGCGAGAAGGAACCGGAGTAACCTTCTCGCTTTATCTATATCTTAAACGTTTTCTTTTACCTGAGGAGCTCCTTCTAGGATTTCCTTGTTCGCTTCTGCAGCAAATTTCTCAAAGTTCTTATTGAAGGCTGCTGCCAAGTGATTAGCTTTTTGGTCGTATGCCTCCTTGTCCTTCCACGTATTTCTCGGGCTAAGGATTTCAGATGGTACTCCGGCACATTTTGTTGGCATGGCTACTCCAAAAATGTCATGCTTTTCATAATTAACATTATTCAAGTCGCCATTTAGTGCAGCGGTGATAAGCGCACGCGTATACTTTAAGCTCATTCTACTTCCAACTCCGTAGGCGCCACCTGACCAGCCTGTATTCACCAACCACACAGTTACATTAGCTTCCTGCATCTTTTGACTAAGCATTTCTGCGTAGCGTGTAGGATGCAAAGGCATGAATGGTGCTCCGAAGCACGTAGAGAAGGTAGTAGTAGGCTCAGTTATACCTGCCTCAGTTCCTGCAACCTTGGCTGTGTATCCAGAGATAAAGTGGAATGCTGCCTGACCTGGTGTGAGCTTAGAGATAGGAGGAAGTACCCCGTAAGCATCGCAAGTGAGGAAGAATATGTTTTTTGGATTTTTACCAATAGAAGGAACAGCAATATTGCTGATATGATCTATTGGGTAACTAACCCGTGTGTTTTCAGTTTTAGAACCATCGGCATAATTCACCTCATTAGTTCCTTCGATGTAGGAGATGTTTTCAAGAAGTGCACCTTCCTTTATAGCACCAAAAATATCAGGCTCTTTTTCTGCTGACAAGTCAATGGCTTTGGCGTAACAACCACCTTCAAAATTGAAGATCACGTTGTCAGATGTCCATCCATGTTCGTCATCTCCAATTAACTTTCTGTTAGGGTCGGCCGAAAGGGTGGTCTTACCTGTTCCAGATAGTCCAAAGAAAATAGCAGTGTCTCCGTCTTTTCCTGTATTTGCTGAGCAGTGCATGGCAAGTACATTCTTCTGATGAGGGAGGATGAAGTTTAAAGCAGAGAATACACCTTTTTTGATTTCTCCAGTATAAGCACTTCCGCCTATTAGAATTATTTTTCTTGTAAAGTCGATGATGGAGAAATTATGCTGACGCGTTCCATCCTCTTCAGGGTTAGCTTTGAAGTTAGGGGCGCAAAGAATTGTCCACTCCGGTTTGAATTGGGTAAGCTCTTCTTCAGTAGGGCGGAGGAACATGTTGCTGGCAAACAAATTTGACCATGACAACTCAGTGACCACCCTAATATTCATTTGGTAGCGAGGGTCGGCACAGGCATACACATCGCGCACATAAAACTCTTTCCCATTAAAGTAGTTAACTACTTTCTGGTGGAGTTTATCAAACTTCTCGGAATCGAATGGAATGTTGAAGTTGTTCCACCAAACTGAGTCTTTGGTTAGGTCGTCTTTTACAGTGAATTTATCTTTTGGAGATCTCCCGGTAAACTCACCGGTATCAACAGCAATTGCACCGGTATTGGTGACAGTAGCTTGCTTAAAATCAACGGCTATTTTTGCAAGCTCCGCTGGGGCTAAATTCCAGTGTGCTTTTCCGTCTCTAATTCCTAAATCTGTGATTGAGGTATTGGCAGGTTTGACTCCACTTTCTTGCATTTCAGGGTTAATTGATGAGGCCGCAAAGTTAATAAAATATTCCTATTGGGAACTCAAGAAATTGTGCTGAAATCGCTCAATTTCACGTCCAATGATCGTTTATCTCTGCAAATACCAATTAACCAGACAATTAGGTTTACGATTAATCTGACATTAAAAATGCCTAACAGCTGGATGAACTGTTATTCGAAAAAAGGCTTCCACTTGTCTTCTTTGGGCTTGGCGGTGATCAGGCTCACCACAATAAGCAAGGTGAGAGAAGCAATGAGTGATGGAATGGCTATGTAATCGGTTTCAACGGGGAGAAATCCTAAAGAAATGTCAGCTTCCTCTAAAGCCTTGTTCAGAACTGGCACAAGCATACCCGCTGCTATAGAGCTTACAGCCCCCTTTGAGGTTACCCTTTTCCAGAAGAAACTGGCCAGAAGAACAGGCGCAAGAGATGCACCTATCATAGTGTAGGAGATGAATGCCATTTCCAGAACGGTTTCAAACTGAGTGACCATTACATAGGCCAATAACCCTAACAGCACAATACAGATTTGCTGAATGAGTATTAGCTTTTTGGGCTCTAGTGTTTTTTTGAAGAAGTACGGCTTTAGTATATCCTGTGTCAGGTTTGTGGAGGTTACCATCAAAAAAGTATTCCCTGTGGATAGAATGATTGCCACCCCAGCTGCAAATAGCATTGACCCAACAATACTTGGCACCTGTTCATAGCCTATTCTCAGTATCACTTCTTCTGCCATAGCCTGATTGATCGATCCATCAGCTAAAAAGAAACGTGGGTCACTGGCGTAGATCGCATACCCTACAATTGCAATGGCACTAATGATAAACTCAATAGCAACCACTCCAAGCAGCATTCCGAAAACGGCTTTCCTGGCCGAATCAGAATCTTTGGCTGAAGAAAATTTTTGATAGATACTGCTTTCACTCACTAACAAAAGAAAGGTAGGTAGGATAATCCCCAAAATCCACCAAGGATCTCTTCCTTCTGTAAGTGACAGGTATTGCGGGCTAGTATTATTAATAGTATTTACTACTTCCGCCATTCCTCCATGTGATGCTATGGCAAATGGAAAGGCAATAAACAATGCAAGGATCATGAGTATACCATTGAAAATATCTATGGAGATAATTGAAACCATACCTGCGGCAGCTGTAAAAATGATAATGGTAATGCAGGCAATGAATGCACCTGTTTCTACATCTATGGCGCCATTGGAGAGTATAGAAAGAAACCTTCCGCCACCTTTGAACTGATAGCCGGCAATGACTAGGTAAGCCACAATAATGGTAACCGTTCCCAGGATTTTGGCTGTACGATTATAACGTTGTTCAAGAATATCGGTAAGTGTGAATTTGGATATTTTACGCACACGGCCAGCGATAAAATAGATCACCACGATCCCTACCCATGCACCTGCAGAAAACCAAAGCGCACCAAACCCTGTTCCAAAGGTTAGTCCAGCAGTACCAAATAAACTACCAGAGCCAATCCATGTGCAAACCAGTGTGCCTACCAGCAAGTAGACTGGAACTCCTCTTCCGGCTACTACAAAATCCTCTTCATTCTTCACCGCTTTGCTTTTATAGATGATGATGCCTATCAAAAGGATCAGGTAAACGATGGTAACTACAGAATAAATCATATACTTGTGTTAGCGCTAAATGCTAAAAGTAGTAAAAATTAACTTTTTCATTGCCTATTAGAATGGTCTGAGATTCACCCAACTTAAAATTCCATGGAAAAAAGTAAGTCCTTCAAGCCTTATGTATCACCTCAGGATTTTATACCAGAGTTTACCCTAAAAGCGGTTATCCTCGGTTCTATTTTTGGAATCATCTTTGGAGCAGCAACAGTCTACCTTGGACTTAAGGTGGGCCTCACGGTGAGCGCGTCTATTCCCATTGCAGTATTGGCCATTTCTATTTTTAAGAAATTGGGTAATGCTACAATCCTTGAAAATAACATTGTACAAACCGTTGGATCAGCAGGTGAGTCCGTTGCGGCCGGGGTTGTTTTTACTGTTCCTGCGCTTCTGTTTTTGTCAGGTGGTGACGCCTATTTCAAGTACTTTCAAATTTTTGTTTTGGCTCTGGTAGGTGGTGTACTTGGTGTGCTCTTCATGGTGCCACTTAGAAGATCCTTGATTGTAAAAGAACATGACAATCTTCCTTATCCTGAAGGTACAGCATGTGCTGATGTACTTATGGCGGGGGAAAAGGGTGGTAAGCTCGCACGAAATGTTTTCCTCGGTCTGGGCCTTGCATTTCTATATAAAGGACTGATGTCTATTCTAGGTTTATGGAAGGATGTACCACAGTACTTGTTCGGTAGAAAATCATCTTTGCCAAATGGTACTATCAATGCTGAAATCACACCAGAGTTATTGGGAGTTGGTTACATTATTGGACCTCGAATCTCGGGCATTATGGTGGCTGGAGGGGTGCTTTCGTGGTTGGTGCTTATTCCGTTAATCACACTTATTGGAGACAGTCTCACTGTTCCGCTGGCGCCCGAGACTACTATGCTAATATCTGAAATGTCTCCCAGTCAAATATGGAATAAATACATCCGATATATTGGGGCAGGCGCAGTGACTTTTGGTGGTATTATTACACTTATAAAAACGTTGCCTACCATTGTCAATGCCTTTAGAGATTCTTTTAAGGAACTGAGATCCAAGGACACACAAGCGGAAGCTTCCAAGCTTAGAACAGAAAAAGACTTTCCGCTTATCTATGTGGTAGTGGGATCTGTGGGGATGGTTATCCTCATGTCAGTGTTACCCAATATCCCTACGAATTTCCTGTCTGCGGTCATGATCGTGATTTTCGGATTTTTCTTTGTTACCGTAGCATCACGAATTGTAGGTTTGATCGGTTCGTCTTCCAGTCCTGTTTCAGGAATGACTATTGCCACATTGATGGCTACAAGCTTAATTTTTATTGGTATAGGTTGGACAGGAGATTTTTACCAACCCATTGCCCTGGTGGTGGGTTCTATTGTCTGTATCGCGGCTTCCAATGCGGGGGCTACCTCTCAGGATTTGAAAACTGGCTACATCGTAGGAGCTACCCCTGCCAAGCAGCAATTGGGTTTACTGATTGGAGTTCTCGTGTCAACGGTGGCCATAGGTTTTACTTTGTTATTGCTGAATGATACTTTAGGTATCGGGGTCGTTACTGAAGCGCATCCCAATCCGTTACCTGCACCACAGGCTACCTTAATGGCAACAGTTATTAAAGGCCTGCTAAGTCAAAATTTACCATGGGGATTGGTCATTGCCGGCATGGGGTTATCTGCTGTGGTGGAATTGTGCGGGGTGAGTTCCCTGGCATTTGCTGTTGGTGCTTATCTTCCTTTGTCTACCACCTCGCCCATATTTGTGGGAGGTATGATTAAGTTAATTGCCGATAAAGTTACAAAGAGAAAAGAAGATGAGTCGGAAGTAGGTTCGGGAGCGCTATTTAGCTCTGGCCTAATAGCGGGAGGATCTTTAACAGGTATTTTAGTGGCGGTATTATTAGGAACGAATGTAGACACCAGTGAAGGGCCACAATCGGTAATTGCCGTTATTCATCATGCCGTGCACGGAGTAATTCCACAGGGTGGAGATTTAGTAGCCATCTTGATGTTTTGCATAATGGCCTATATTGTTTTCCGTTTTGCTAAAGCCAAAGTTGCCTAGAGCGAAAGTTGCGTAAAAGAAAAGGGTTGATTTAACTCCTATTCACTTCAGATCCAGCGTCAATAATCTCTTTGAGCTCTTTCAAGGCGCGTTCCTCTGCTTCATGCACTTTACCATCTGCGTGTACGATATCAAACATATCAGTATACACTTTGTACTTCTGAGAAAACTTGATTTTTGAGAAGTGTGCAAACGTATCGTGTATTATGTTTTTAATATCCTCATGCTTTACTTCCTTGTAAGCGGTAAAAGCAGATTTCAATTTTGCCACTGGGTCTCCTTCCGTAGGATATAGCTTAGGTACTTTGTTCAGTATAGCTTCTTCTTCTGAAGGGTGGTATTCTCCATCGGCATGCGCCATATGGATGTAAAGAAACAATACGAAGTCAGCAAAATTGTTATGAATAACCATATATAAGTGAATGTGATTGAGCTTAAAATTAATAAAAAAAGGCTTCATCGTAAAATGAAGCCTTTTTTTGATTGATGAGCTAGGAATTACATCATTCCACCCATTCCGCCACCTCCAGGCATTGGAGGCATTGCCTCTTTATCTTCAGCGATCTCAGACACAACTGCTTCTGTAGTCAATAACAGACCAGCAATTGAGGCCGCATTCTCCAGCGCAAGGCGAGTAACCTTAGTTGGGTCAATAATACCTGCTTCAAAGAATGTTTCGAATTTATTATCACGTGCATTGTATCCGAAGTCTTTCTTGCCATCGCGAACCTTATTCACGATCACAGAACCTTCCTGACCTGCGTTTTCAGCAATTGTTCTCAAAGGAGACTCCAATGCCAACCTTACGATGTTTACGCCAGTAGCTTGATCTTCATTTGAAAGTCCAAGTGTATCGATATTCTTAAGAGCATCGATAGCGCGGATGTAAGCTACTCCACCTCCTGGGACGATACCCTCCTGAACGGCTGCTCTTGTTGCATGCAATGCATCATCTACACGGTCTTTCTTCTCTTTCATTTCCACTTCAGTAGCGGCACCTACGTATAGGATAGCAACTCCACCTGAAAGCTTAGCCAAACGCTCTTGTAACTTCTCTTTGTCGTAGTCAGAAGTTGTAGTCTCAATTTGAGCTTTGATTTGACCTATTCGTGCCTGGATATCAGCTTTTTTACCAGCTCCATTTACGATGATTGTATTGTCCTTGTCAACGTTGATCTTGTCAGCACGGCCAAGGTCTTCCAATTTCGCATCTTCCAGTTTCATTCCAGTTTCTTCTGAAATAACTTTTCCACCAGTAAGAGCTGCGATGTCTTCCAACATGGCTTTTCTTCTATCACCAAATCCAGGTGCTTTTACAGCTGCCACTTTCAGAGAACCACGGATTTTATTCACCACCAAAGTTGCTAAGGCTTCGCCTTCAACATCTTCAGAGATAATCAAAAGGGGTTTTCCTGTTTGTGCTGTTTGCTCAAGAATAGGAAGAAGTTCTTTCATCGCGCTGATCTTCTTGTCGTAGACCAAGATGTAAGGAGCTTCCAATTCAACTTCCATTTTCTCTGTATTGGTTACAAAGTAAGGGGAGAGGTACCCGCGATCGAATTGCATACCTTCTACAATCTTCACTTCAGTCTCAGTTCCTTTAGCTTCTTCAACAGTGATCACACCGTCTTTACCCACTTTGTCCATCGCATCGGCAATCATTTTGCCAATGGTTTCATCGCTATTAGAAGAAATAGTGGCAACCTGAGCGATTTCACTTGAGTCTTTAATCTTCTTGCTTTGCTTCTTTAGGTTTTCAACAACGGCAATAACAGCCTTGTCTATACCACGCTTTAGGTCCATTGGATTGGCACCTGCTGCTACGTTCTTAATTCCGTGGTTATAAATTGATTGAGTAAGTACAGTTGCTGTCGTTGTTCCGTCACCTGCTTCGTCAGCAGTTTTAGAAGCAACTTCTTTTACCAACTGAGCACCCATGTTCTCAATCGCATCTTTCAATTCGATATCCTTAGCCACAGACACACCGTCTTTGGTTACTGTTGGTGCACCGAATTTCTTGTCCAAGATTACATTTCTTCCTTTTGGTCCTAATGTTACCTTAACAGCATTCGCTAATTTATCTACACCTTTCTTTATTTTGTCCCTCGCTGAGGCATCAAAAGTTATTTCTTTAGCCATAATTCTTTAGTGTTTGTGGTTTAATTAAATAGTTCCAAAAATGTCAGAGTTGCGCATGATAAGGTATTCTGTACCGTTAATGTTGATTTCAGTACCAGCGTACTTACCGTAGAGTATGTTGTCTCCTACCTTAACAGTTACAGGCTTGTCTTTTACGCCATCACCTACCGCAATTACTTTACCTTTTTGAGGCTTCTCTTTAGCTGTATCCGGAATGATAATTCCTGAGGAAGTTTTAGTCTCAGCTTCGGCTGCTTCTACAAGCACCCTATCCTCGTTTGGTTTAAAGTTGATCTTTGCCATATGGATTTAAAATTTTTGTTTGAATAGTTAAAAGTTTAACAAGAGCTGCAACTGTCCATTTTTATGCCATACCATTTATACGGCTTTTTTTCAGACAGTTTTACAGCATGGGGCGGCAAAGATCATAAAAATTGCATTACCTGTCAGGAAAGGGGCTAACAAAATGGCAGATTGTCATATTTTCCACTTTTTCCGTATACTAGTATCAGACTAGACATACGAAATCTATGAAACTACAGGAGAATTGGTTGACAGAGGGCCTCGTGGACTTTGAGTACAAAAAATATGTACTATTGGCCTATTTGAAGAAGGTAAAGGAATCGTTTCATCGGGTAGAACTATATCCTTTTTTGTCTGATATGGTGTACCACTATCGCAATTTAAAATCCATTGAAGCTAATAAATCGTTGCTGTTTGATGCTTTTCCCAAAGCCCTTTCGGATGAGGATATTAAAAACCTGGAACTGAATTACAGAACGATCATGGAAGATGATGTGGTAATGAAGGAAATCGAATCCATCATCAATTTTGCCATTCCTCAACTGAAGGTGCATCTTGAAGAAGGGTCTGCTATTTATGAATATGTAGAGTCCAAATGTGAAATTCAACCCATTGGGCTAACCTCACTTATGCTCAATGAGGGGTATTTGTTTATCACTCAGCCACCTCAAACGGAAACTAAAGTGTATAGGTACCATACTACCATATTTGGCAATAGTACAGATGAATATAAAGGGATCAGTTTAAATTATATTCTAAATGAAAAGCGTACCCTTGGTAATAGTTATGAAAGGATAAAGCTCAAGCTGATCAGGGAGTTTAAGGATCTGCCTAATCCGGCTACTTTTCTAATTCAATCGAAACTTAAGTTTCCGTTTACACCAACACTTATTCCGGTTGCAAAAAGAATACTGGTAAAACAGGTATCAAAGGCTGCATAAAAAAAGGCATCTCTTAAGAGATGCCTTTTTGATTAATTCTTTATGTGTTTTATTCCGTGCTATCGGAGGGAGTAGCAGGAGTTATTCGATTAAGATCAAGTCCCGGAGCGGTTTGTTGCTCATTGGCGCGATCCAGAATATCATCTGATTGATTGAATGTATTTGGTGTTGTAAAGTTGGTAGCCAAAGAAAACACCATTATAGCGATAGCGAACCCCCAAGTAAGGCGCTCTAAAAGGTCTCCGGTTTTCTTTACACCAATAAGGTTACTGGCTCCAGAACCGCCAAATTGACTTGACAATCCTCCACCCTTAGAATTTTGAGCTAATACAACCAAAATAAGAAGTATAGCGGAAACAATAACCAGACTAATAAATAATGTGTACATGATGGCTTAATTTGTCAATTCTTCAATTTGAGCCGCAAAGTAAGCTTTTTTTTGCGGAAACTTCCAAATCAACTTGCGTAACACTTCTACGGCTTTCTCTTTTTTGCCCTGCTTAATCAGTATTTCCACCAGTGTTTCTGATACGATGTTCTCAGTGAAAACACCGCTACTTTCTGCTAAGTCGGGTGTGGTAGACGTTGCAGATGTGGTTTTACCCTTGGTGATACTTGGTTTTGACTTTATAAACTTATCAATGATATCGAGTTGCTCTTTTTGCTTTGGGTCGCTGGGTTTAATCTTCTTTTTGGTACTCTTGATTTCGGCTATTATACCCTTGTTAGCAATCTTTGGTTTCTTAATTGACTTGATCTCTTCCTTTGCTTCGATTGTTGCCTTAGGAGGTTGAGGGGGAGAGGCATTGAAATTGGCTGATGCCACTTCGAACCCATGCTTTAGTCTCTTTAGTTTGTCTAAATCCTGAAACAACTCATCCAAGAGTTCATCACCACTTAGCTTCGATGGAATAAATTCTTCTTTTACTTCTTTGGTTGCGATAGTGGGTTGACTGAGATTTTCCTTTTCGGGCGGTTTGCTAACCACCTTTTCTTCCGCCTCTTCCTTAGGCCGTGTGGATTCAACAGTTAAAGGCTTCTGGGGCTCTTCCACTTGTTTTACCTTTTCAACTGCTTTTGGGCCAAGAGGAGGTGCCTTTTTATCGATTGATTTTCTCTCCCCAGCAGGTGCTGTCACTATGGCCTTAAGTATAGCGCGATCGGTAGCGTAAACAGCAGCCTTGTTGAGTTTTGTTTGCCTTACCGGCAAATCATTGAGTTGTGCCCCACGGGCTACAAGATTGTGAATGGCCTGAGAATATGGAAATTCATCCTGTAATACCTGCAACGCTGCTGTCTCATCAGAAGAGAGAGAGTTGTTGTTGACCAGAAGAAACAAGAATTTACTTTTATCCAAAATCATTACAATGAAGTGAAGGTAAATGTAATGCAATTTGATACTTCAAGCAACCATTGAGGTCAATCCAGTTCAGTGAAATTACCAGTTGGCTACCGTTGCATTGAATATGTCAAGCAGGATTTGGTCAAATATAGTTTTCTCTAATTGCTCCTGTATGCTGATAATGTCTTGGGTGTTGGGAAAGTCAGCGTAGAAAGAGAACGTCCTATCCTTGAAACTATTTTTTGGCTCCAGCGTGTCTTCGTAGCTGGCTTTCACCCCGATGGTCAGTCGGGTAAGTGCCGAGGCATCGGCCAGTTGATTATTACCAGAAGAGACTGGAGCTATAGGTCTGATGGCGTATTCTACGATGGAACCCTCAATTCTGAGTTGACCATTTTCCTGAACCACACTAAGACTTGAATTACGCTGGTAAAAGTCTTTAAGGTCGTTAGTAAAATTTTGCGCCAAGCTAGCCGGGCCGAGGTCAGTATTATTAAAAAACTCCGCTACCACTATAGTATCTGCAGCAGTAGAAGCTCCTGTAAAGGAATAGACACTACATCCCCAAATTATTAAAGAAAGAAGGGTTATTGTCACTAGGTTACACTTCACTTTATTGTTCAAGTTCGTACTGTTTTATTTTGCGATAAAGGGTGCGTTCTGATATCCCCAAATCTTGTGCCGCGTATTTTCTTTTATTGTTATTTTTTCTGAGCGCTTTTACAATCAACTCCTTTTCTTTCTTTTCAATAGATAAAGAATCATCTTCGGTTTCGTGACTGATGTCTTGCACTTCTTCCTCCTCTTCAATAGGTGCGTTGTTCGGTTTTAAAACTCTTACTGAATCCAACGTTGGCTTAATCTCTTCTTCAATTCCTTCAAACAAATCAGCATGGTCTTTTACAACTTGAGCGGCATCAGATGGGTTAGTAGCATTTTCCAGAACGACCTTTTTCAGATCGTTTACATCCTTGCGCATTTCAAATAAAACCTTGTAAAGGATGTCTCTTTCAGAAATATTTTCTGACGATTCTGTTTTGTAAAGCGTAGGCAGCATAGAATCCTTTGGTAGGTACTTCTGTAGTTGCTGATAGTCGATTTCTTTAACCTCAGGGGATAGTACTGAGATTTGCTCCACCAAATTTTTTAACTGGCGAATGTTTCCAGGGAAACGATATTTTAGGAGTAGTACTTTTGCGTCATCTGTAAGTGTGATTGGTTTCACCTTATACTTTTCCGCAAAGTCGGATGCAAATTTTCTAAACAGAAGCTCTATGTCGTCACCTCGCTCACGCAATGGTGGAACGTAGATAGGCACTGTACTTAACCTGTAATAGAGGTCTTCGCGAAACTTCCCATCCTCAACGTTCTTCATGAGGTTGACATTTGTCGCGGCCACTACACGCACATCAGTCTTCTGAACTTTGGAAGAACCAACCTTAATGAACTCACCATTTTCCAAAACCCTTAAAAGTCTTGCTTGCGTTCCCAGCGGCATCTCTCCAATTTCATCCAGAAAAATAGTACCTCCATTGGTCACTTCGAAATACCCTTTTCTTGCTTCATGTGCTCCAGTAAACGAGCCCTTTTCGTGGCCAAAAAGCTCAGAATCAATCGTGCCTTCAGGGATAGATCCACAGTTGATGGCAATGAATTGTCCGTGTTTCTTTGGACTTAGGTGATGAATGATTTTAGAAAATGATTCTTTACCGCTACCACTTTCACCTGTTATAAGTACCGACATATCGGTAGGAGCGACCTGCATTGCCACACGAACAGCATTGTTCAATAATGTAGAGTGGCCGATAATTCCAAACCGTTGTTTTATACTTTGTATTTCTGAGTCTTTAATTGTCATAATTCTTTCTTACGCTACTATCTTTCCCAATAATGTTCCTCCAGTGCACTCGGTGATTAAAACATTGACATATTCACCTTTGTTTTTGTTCTGAGCTTCAAAGACTGCCACTTTATTATTTGAGCTTCGTCCTTGCAGGTGTTGATCTGATTTTTTTGATGTTCCTTCAATAAGAATTTTGAAAACTTTACCTACATCCGATTTATTACTCTTTTCAGCGTGCAACCTTTGCTTTCGTATTATTTCATTCAGCCTTCTCTTCTTTAGTTCTAAAGGAACGTCATCTGTCAGCTTTTTAGCAGCCATGGTTCCGGGGCGTTCTGAGTAATAAAACATATAAGCAAAGTCATACTCCACGATGTCCATTAGACTAAGTGTATCTTGATGCTCTTCTTCTGTTTCGGAACAAAATCCGATAATCATATCGGATGATATACCGCAATCCTCGCCAAGTATCTCTCTTATTTTGTCAACCCTTTCGAGGTACCATTCTCTGGTATAACCTCTGTTCATTAATTCAAGTATTCTGCTGTTGCCACTTTGAATGGGAAGATGAATGTTCTTACAAATGTTTTCATACCTGGCCATAGTATGAAGTACCTCATCTGTAATGTCTTTAGGATGTGAAGTAGAAAAGCGAATTCTTAAATCAGGATGTACCTTGGCTACCATCTCTAACAGATTGGCAAAGTTGATCGTCATGCCAACTCCATTCTTCTCAATTCGTGCTTTATTATTTTCTTCTTCACTCCATTTATAACTGTCTACGTTTTGCCCCAGCAAAGTGACTTCCTTAAATCCCTGATCAAATAAGGCTTGAGTTTCTGCAACGATAGAGTGGGGATCTCTACTACGCTCTCTTCCTCTTGTAAAAGGAACCACACAAAAGGAACACATGTTATCGCACCCACGCATGATAGATACAAATGCAGTTACTCCATTTGAGTTCAGCCGCACCGGACTTATATCTGCATAAGTTTCTTCGCGAGACAGAAATGTGTTGACAGCTTTTTGTCCATCGTCAACCTGATGAATTAGCTTTGGTAAATCCCGATAGGCATCAGGGCCTGCTACCAAGTCGACAATTTTCTCCTCTTCCAGTAAGTCTGTTTTTAATCGTTCGGCCATACATCCGAGGACACCCACCAACAATGTAGGCTTACGTTTTTTGAAGCCGTTGATATGTTTAAGTCGATGCCTTACGGTTTGCTCTGCTTTTTCGCGGATAGAGCAAGTGTTCAAAAAAATGAGGTCTGCTTGATCAATGTCTGAAGTAGTATCATATCCTTCTTTTGCCAATATCGATGCTACTATTTCGCTGTCAGAAAAATTCATCTGACATCCGTAGCTTTCGATGTATAATTTTCTGGTTTGACCGGAATTGCTATCTGGCGATACCTTTACTTCATACTGCTCAACTCCAGCAGCGTCAATAACATCCAAATCCTGAATCAAATCCTTCATATTTCCTATTGAGGACGCAAATTTAATGTTTTTAGTCTTCTAAAGTGACATCTTGTCATGTTCTTGATGCGTAAAACAGCTTTTTTTGAGATGATTTCGTTGCTTATTGTACTTTTGCCTCAAATTTTTGAAAAATGGCCATTATTAAATCAGTTCGTGGGTTCACACCTAGTATGGGAAGCAAATGCTTTTTAGCAGAAAATGCAGTTGTGGTAGGAGATGTGAAGATGGGAGACAATTGTACGGTTTGGTTCAATGCAGTTGTTCGGGGCGATGTAAACACAATTACAATAGGAAATAATACAAACATCCAGGACGGTGCGGTAATTCATTGTACATACGAGAAGTCCAAGACCACTATTGGTAATAATGTTTCTGTAGGGCATACGGCTGTTGTCCATGGCTGCACGATAGAGGACAACGTGTTGATTGGCATGGGTGCAATAGTAATGGACGATGCAATTATTGGAAAGGGATCAGTAGTGGCGGCAGGGGCTGTAGTGCTTTCGGGTACGAAAGTAGAATCAGGATCTATCTACGCTGGTGTGCCTGCCAAAAAGGTGAAGGACATCAGCTCAGATATGATTGCAGTGATTGATCGTACTGCGAAAAACTACCCTATGTACGCAGAGTGGTTTAAAGAGTAGTCAATTATCGTTTTGGTGTTGGGATCACAATCTGACTCAAATGGCCTTCCTCACCAACTGCCTGTAGGGCAAAAAAGTAGTTGTCCTTAGAGTAGGGGAGTTCAATTTTAGTGTCTTCTGTATACATCTTCTCCTCCCAAAAAGGTTGGTAGGTTTCTCTGATCAATACATAATAACCTTTGACTTTGGGACCGCTAGCCGGAGCTACCCATGACAGGTCGGTGATATTGCTCAGATTAACCTGCATGTTTACGTCAGTTGGAGCAGCTGGAGCCTTGGCCAAGGATGCCATAGTTGCCAGATTCATTCTTGCTACGTTAGCGGCATAATCAAAGTCCATAAACTTAATTTTATCGCCATACTCAATACCCTCTTCATCACGAACGTTTTGATGTTGCTGCGTATAATTTTCGTTAAATACTGTAAACCTCACCGCTGTGTATCCATTTTGAAGAAAGGGGGTGTGATCTCCACCGCGTAAAAAACGGTCGGGTCTCATGTTAACAGTAGCTGAAAATCCGAAATCATAAGCCTCTCCAGTCTCCTTTAAGTATCTGGCCAATTGGCGTGATGGACTGTCATTTTCCGATTTCATTGCAGCCCTATTTTTTGTGTCTTGTTCACTTTCGATGGCTGGGATCATTTCACTGAAGATACGTATTGTCTTATCATTCTTGTCGTTGGTTTCACTGGCTATTGAGTTACCAACAATGTCGTTATTCAACATAGCGATAAGATTAACATTCTCTTGCCTCATTTTAACAGCCATGTGGCGTGCGCCCAAAAGGCCTTGCTCTTCACCTTGCACAGCCATAAAAATAAGTGTACATGGAAACTGATGTTGAGATAATATTCTTGCCAACTCGATAACAACTGCAACTCCTGAAGCATCATCATTGGCTCCAGGCGCTGCATTAATGCTATCAAGGGGATCACTATTTCTTGAATCAAGGTGCCCACTGATTAAAATCACTCTATCATCATTGGGATCTGTACCTTTCAAGGTGGCAACTACATTTTTCATGGTTACAGAATAGGGAACACGAGATGTACCACCATCGATAACGTACGGATCTAATTCCACAGTCATATTAGCATTTGATTGTCGACGAAATTGATAAAACTTGGAAGCCACCCATCTTCTTGCGGCACCGATTCCCTTGGTATCACTTACTGTGTCGCTAAGTGAGTGTCTTGTTTCGAAACTCACCATATGCTCTACATGGCTTTTTATGCTATCAGACGAAACCTGCTTGATCATATCAGCAATCTGGAGGTCTACTGATTTTTCTTCCTTTGGCTTTTCAGGAGCAACACATTGAACAAGCGTTGCGAATGCCAGAAGTATAAAGAGGTGGCTTGGTTTCATAGTTTTAAAGTTTTCGGGTGGCAAAGACTCGATTTAAACTCAAAAAGTCAAGTTGATTGATTCAAAATCATTTGATTCCAAATTCTCACTCAATTGAGGGGAAATGATTGACTATTAGCAAATCTTGAGCTTCACATTGCTTCAATATCAGGTATACTCGTATATATTTGCGCCCTTAACTTTAAGAATATCATGAAGCAAGCCTCAATTATCATAAATGTAGTACTAGCCGTTGCATTGGCCGTACTGTATTACCTCCACTTTAGTAGCAACAGTTCCACCGCCTCACCGGAGAAAAATACGGCAGGCGTTCAAGGAGATCTAAGAATAGCATATATCAATGCAGATTCAGTTTTAACGCATTATGAATACTATAAAGTGAACCGTGACAAACTGGAGGCCAAGAGCAAAAAATTGGATGCAGACTTAAATAGCCGAGCGCAGGGATTGCAACGTGAAATTACTTCTTATCAGAACACAGCGGGTAGCCTGACGAGGGGGCAGGCGATGGCATTGGAAGAAGATTTGACTAAGAAACAGCAAAACTTAAGAGTTTATCAGGAAAGGCTGGCACAAGAGCTTGGGATAGAAGAAAACAAGTTCAATAAGGACTTATACGATAAAATTACGGCCTATTTGAAAGAGTATGGGACTAAAAACGGTATTCATGCTGTTCTTAAATTTGATTTGACGAGTGACTTACTCTATGCAGGCGATGCAATAGATATTACCAAGGATGTTATTGTAGGATTGAATGAAAATTATAATAGTAAAACGCAAGAGAGTGACTCTACCAAAGTAAAATAGAGATGGCGTTTGGATATAGCTTTGAAAAGCCGGTCATATGCCGGCTTTTCTTTTTTGATTGATATGTTCTAAATTTCAGTTTGTAGACAGTAATTAGTAAGCGTGAATGTATTTGCCCTGTAGCGTAGGAGGAGAAACTATTTTAGAAAGATGAAATCCGTACTTACCGTTTTGAACGTAAAGCCTGAAGAGCAGCAGCAGGTGCTGCTCATGCTGAGTACAGGGTTCTTCATGGGTATTTTTATTGCCACCTATACCGTCACTGCTGAGTCTCTCTTCCTCAACCAACTGAGTGACCAGCTGGACAAAGCTTTTCTGGCCTCCGGGGTATTTGGTATAGTGTCCACATTAGTATTCTCATCCCTTCAGAATAGGATCAAGTTTAGCACGCTGACAACGTCAAGTATTTTGACCATTGTGTTTTTCACGGTGGGGGTGTATCTCATGTATAATTATGGTGACCCAGTTTACCATGATGAGGTGCTCTTTACTATGTATTGCCTCGCAGGGCCAATGACTGCAGTGCTTCTTTTATGTTATTGGGGAATTTTTGGAAGGCTTTTCAATTTTAGACAAAGTAAAAGAATAATAGGATGGATTGATACCGGTCAATTGGTGGCATCCATTCTTGCATTCCTCCTCATTCCACTAACTGCAGCTTTTTTTACTGAAACATCTAATTACCTGATCGTTTGTACAATCAGCATCCTTCTCTCAGCCATTCTATTTATTATTATTTCATTTAGGTTTCCTCTTACCAAGAATGACCCTCGTGAATTTGAATCTACAGTAAGGAAAGAAACTTCTTTTGGGAATATATTCAAAGATCCCTACGTAATGATGTTGAGTATCTTTTTGACGATCTCAATGGTCACTTTTATTTTTAACCAGTATGCCTTTCAGGATTTGATAAACGAGCAGTATCCTGATCAACGTGAACTTACCGACTTCCTTGCTTATTTCAATGGTGGTATTTACCTCCTTAGTCTCGTGATGCAAACGTTTGTCAATGATAAAATTCTTGGAAACTATGGCGTCAAAGTGTCTTTATATGTGTTGCCAGTAATTGTAGGTGTTTTTGCGATTGGTGCGCTTTTTACTGGAGTTATTTTTGGGTACGACCTTGCACTCACACCAACTACATTCATATTCTTTTTCTTGTTTATGGCATTGACCCGACTGTTTAATGCTACGCTAAGAGACTCCTTGGAAAATCCTGTATTTAAGCTTTTGTTTATTCCTCTGGATAATCGTCTACGCTTTGGTATTCAGGCCAAAGTAGAAGGGGTAGTGAATGAATCTGGAAGATTTATTGCGGGAGTTGCCATTTTTCTCTTTGCCCTCATTCCATTTTTTAATCTACTATGGATACCTGGTATTATCCTATTGCTTATAGGGGCTTATTTTATAGTAGGGAGCAAGTTGTACAATGGATACAGAAACAAGATACGGGCTAAGCTAGAGACGGCCGATTTTCAACAAGATAAATTGGAAATTGGGTATACTCAGATAACAAGCAGGCTCGAGGCTTTGCTTGGAACCAACCAAACATCAAAGGCAGTTTTTTCATTTAAGTTATTAGAAAAAATTAACCCTGCACAAGTTTCTACATGGATCAATAACTTGATGAAAAATGAGGCAGAAGATGCCCGTGAGTATGCACAAAGAAAAATGAATGAACTCAAAGGGTTGTCTGTTTCTGATCGGTATGTGATTAAGATACATCCTAATCAGGCTAAGCAGTCAGATAAAAATGTGCTTACTAAAACGGATCTTAACCAAATTTTAGAGAACAGTGGCAATATTACCAAGCAAAGAATTCAAAAACTAACAAGGTCTCCTTCTGAGGAGGATCGGCAGTATGCAGCGGAACTTTTGTTACACTCTTCTTCTGAAGAGAATATTTCTTTTTTGATGGAGCTGCTTAATGATTCAGTTACAAGTGTAAGAAGTACGGCAATAAAAACTGCAGTTCAAAAACACAACGATGAAGTAATAATGGTACTCATAGATAATTTGAGATATTCATTATTCGGAAACCAAGCAATGAGTGCGTTGGTACTAATTGGAGGAAAATCCCTCAACCTTCTTGAGAATGCTTTTTATAGATACAGTAACAATACACAGGTACTTATAAAGATTGTTCAAACGATAGGTAGAATAGGAGGGCAGCGGGCTAAAGACTTACTGTGGAACAAGATTGACTATCCGGATAAGATGATAGTGTCTCAGGCACTCCTATCATTGGGAGTTTGTGGCTTTAAAGCTGGAGTATCTCAAATTACAAGGATAAAGTATGCGATTGAGTCAGATATCGCAGATATAAGCTGGAACTTAAGCGCCATTCAAGAAGTAGGATCTGGGGGTGATGCGAAGATCATAAAGCAAGCCTTGGAGAGAGAAATTCAAAATGACATTGAGCATATATATATGCTGCTTGCCATGCTATACGATACACGCTCTATTCAACTTGTAAAAGAAAACATTGAAAGTGGTACAACTGAGGGGACTACCTATGCAGTTGAATTGTTAGATGTTTTCTTATCTGAATCATTAAAGCAGCGGGTAATTCCTGTTTTGGATGACCTTTCGACAGCGGAAAAAATAAAACGTTTGGAGCCTTTTTATCCAAGAGCTGATTTAGACAATAAATTGGTGCTCAAATTTCTGATTAACAGGGATTTCACTCAATCTAACCGATGGACTAAGGCCACGGTTTTACATCAGATAGGTGTTCAGAAAATAGCAGATTTTAAACTTGACTTGATTGCTCAATTGTTCAATAAGGACACGCTCGTTCGAGAGGCTGCGGCATGGGCTTTAAACCAAATTAGTCAGGAGGAGTACGACATTAATTCCAGCAGACTGGGTGACACTACAAAGCGTAAATTGGATGAGGTAATCCACGGCAGGGAGCACCAAACGCATCAAATGGTCTATGATAAGGTCATGTTTTTTAAGTCAATTGCCGTATTTGATGGAATACCGGGGCTGGCATTGTCCAATCTTGCGGATATTTCTGAGGGGGTAAAGCTCAAAAGTGGAGAATCACTGGTAATCGATGGAAAAATTAACAACAACTTTTATATCATTTACAATGGTAAAGTTGAGTTTTTTGAAAAGGGAAAAGTGGGCGGAGAATATGAAAAAGGGCAATTTATAGGTGAAATGGTGGCCTCCCCATCTTTCGTCAATACGCATGTTTTAATTGCCAAAGAACAGACCATTTTACTTGGGTTTAACAAGGATCAATTCTATGAACTATTATCAGATAATGTTAAGCTGGCGGATAGGGTTTTGGAATATATCTGATTTTGGCTAAATTTCACAGATTTTAGGCTAATACCCAATTTTTAGGCCTTTAGAAGCATTTTTTTAACTTCAGTTTACATCGGTGAATATTCGTAATTCGATCGCTACTTTATTAAATTTCAAATCCCATTATTTGAATCGATGCTGAATTACTCTGTCCAAGTTGGCGAATTCGATGATGATGCTCCACGGCCGCAAGAGTCGCATGGAGGATTTGGGTTTAATCCATTCCCTGGATTAAGGCCGTTTAGCATAGATGAAAGCCATCTTTATTTTGGAAGAGAAGGCCAGGTAGATGATATCTTGGTAAAGTTATCAGCTCATCGATCTGTAACGGTTATGGGTTACTCTGGAAGTGGTAAGTCCAGTCTAATGCATTGCGGTTTAGTGCCAGTACTCTACGGTGGGTTTATGACCCAGACTGGGCCTCATTGGCACATCATTACTGTCAGGCCGGGAACCTCACCCATCTCAAATTTGGCCAATGCCATTATTGATTATCAAATCCGTATCCAACAGATTGACGAATCTGATAGGGAAATTCATAAAACTATTATTTCTTCCGTCCTAAGGAGCAGTCCTGATGGCTTAGTAGAAATTGCCAAATACATTCAGACAAAAACCAACGAGAATGTATTCTTTATGATTGATCAATTTGAAGAACTCTTCAGATATGATGAATCTTCGGGGGATGAGCACTCAAATGACGCGACTGCATATGTGAACTTGATTTTAAATGCAGTCCACCAGACTAAGGTGCCTGTATATGTGGCGTTGAACATGCGCTCTGATTTTATTGGTGAATGCTCGACTTTTACTGGGCTTACCCAAATGATCAATGCCAGCAATTACCTTGTTCCGCAAATGACAAGGGAGCAAAAGCGAATGGCCATTGAAGGGCCAATTGCAGTGGGAGGTGGGAAGATATCTAGCAGGTTGGTTAAAAAGCTTCTTGCAGATATTGACAAGCATCAGGATCAGCTTCCTATTTTGCAACATGCGCTAATGCGTACCTGGGATTATTGGGTGGACAACCGTGAGGCAGGTGAACTTATGGATGTACGCCATTACAATGCCATTGGTCGGATAGAGCAGGCGTTGTCACTACACGCCAACGAAGCATATGATGAACTGACTTCTAAGGAAAAAGAGATTGCAGAAATTTTATTTAAAAACGTAACAGAAAAAGGGGAGGACAATACGGGAATGAGACGTCCTGTAAGAATTACGACTGTTTCAGAAATAGCTGAGGCCTCCGATGCAGATGTGATAAAGGTGGTGGAGAATTTCAGAAAGCCAGGACGTTCTTTTCTGATGCCTGATTCATCCATCAAATTAACAAATGAGTCGGTCATAGAATTATCGCATGAGAGTATCATGAGGATATGGAACCGACTTTCTGTCTGGGTGGATGAAGAATCGGAGTCGGCACAAACCTATAAAAGAATTTCGGAAGCGGCCGCTATGTACCAGATCGGTAAAACGGGATTGTGGCGTCCACCGGATTTACAATTGGCACTTAACTGGCAGAAGAAGCAGCGGCCCACTCGCTCCTGGGCGCAACGGTATGATATTGCTTTTGAACGTGCTATCGTATTCCTTGACACCAGTAGGATCACCTATGAGGCAGAGCTTAAAAATCAGGAATTACTTCAAAAGCGGACATTACGCAGAGCCAGAACTACTAATATTGTTTTGGTTATTTTCTTATTGGTAGCCATCGCCTTCTTCCTATTTGGATTGACTCAGCAGATTGCAGCTGAGAGAGAAGCTGCCAATGCGAAAGAGCAGCAACGAATAGCGCTGGAAGCAAGGGATGAATCTGAACGGCAAAGGGTAACAGCGGAACAACAGACTGAATTAGCTAACGCAAGATTTCAGGAAGTTCAAACACTTAACTCTAGATTAAACGTTGCAGTTAAAGAGGCTGAGGAAGCAACAAAACAGGCAGAAGCCAATTTAGTGATAGCTGAGCAACAGCGAATGATTGCGGAACAGCAAACAGGTATTGCCAACGAGGCTAAAGCGGGTTTTGAAGAACAGTACATAATTGCTCAAGCTGCTTTAAAAGATGCCAATCGACTTCTTTACCTATCTGTTGCTCAATCTATGGAGGCTAAATCTGTGGGTATAGATGATCCGGAACAAGCAGGGCTTTTGGCAATGCAGGGGTATTTGTTCCACACCAAATTTGAAGGAAAACGCTACGACCCGTATGTGTTTAGCGGATTATATTATTCCTTAGCTAAGCTTAATGGTTCCAACTACAATGCATTATTTGTTCCAGGTAAATTGAGGAACAGGATGTATTCTCTTGCAGTTTCCAGGAACAGCAATACCTTCTACACCACAGGTAATGATGGTAGAATTTTTACGGGTGACTTTATCAATCATCAAATGGGTGATCAGGTAGGAGCCAATCCATTTCCCAATCGTGTGGTGGTGCTGAGTAAGGATGAAAAATACCTTGTCAATGGTGGGGACTCAAGTTTTGTTCAGGTCTATACACTCGATAAGAGCAAAAGACCATTGAAGGTTGAAGGGCATAGAGGTTCTATCAATGACATTAAGTTTTTACCAGACAACTCTGGATTCATATCAACAGCATCAGATCGCACTCTTCGGTTTACCAATCATGTTAATGGAGACAGCAGACAATTGCTTAGCCTTCCCTTCAGCCTCAAGGCAATAGATATCAGCAGAGATGGAAATTGGTTGGCAGGAGTGGCAACATCCGGAGAGCTAGTTATTGTTAACCTCAAAACCAATACTTATGAAACGGTAGTCAATGAAGCCCCTAACCGGGTACTCTCTGTGGCTTACCATCCAACAAGAAACTTGATTGCTTATGGGGTAGAAATAATTAGTGAAAGTGGAATTCCGATAAGAGGTACCGTAAAGCTTTTTGACAACAATACTAAACAGATCACTAAAGAATTGTCAGGTCATAAGTCAGGAATCTCGGCAATCAGATTTAGTCCGGATGGTTTGCTATTAGCAAGTGCAGGGCTAGATAGAAAATTGCAGATGTGGGTTGTTGATCAGGAGGAAGATTTGCCAATTTTGATGGATAACAACAATGGTAATATTTGGGATATTGGGTTTGCTAAAGATTCCAATTATCTTATCGCTTCTTGTAATAATGGGGAGATTAGAATTTGGCCGACAGATCCAAGAATGCTTGCTGAGCAAGTTTGCCCTAAGCTGACAAGAAATATGACCCCTGAAGAATGGGAAATTTATGTTGCGAATGGTATTGAGTATGAAACCACTTGTAAGAGCTTGTTGATAAGTGATTTTTAGATTGAAAAAGGAAAGTAATTAACCATTGTGAGGTCAGCTATAGTTGCCATTTTTCTTAGTTTCTTTACACTGACTTCCTATAGTCAGGAGACCGGTTGTTTGCAGACGTTGGCGTTAGCCAATGAGGAGTTTAATGCAGGTCGTTTTTTTGGTATACCCTCCTTACTTAAAGAATGCCTTGACAGAGGGTTTACCGCAGAACAAAGAGTACAAGCTTATTATCTATTAGCGCAGGCATACCTTATTCTTGATGACCCCATAGCAGCCGAAGACAGCTACCTTAAATTACTCAAAGCCGACCCCGAATTTGTAGCCACTCCGGAAAACGACCCGATAGATTTAGTTTATCTAAGTAAAAAATTTACAGCTACACCTATTTTTACGCCACATTTTAGGGCTGGTGGTAATGTCTCTTTGGTACGTACCATTCATAAAAATAACACCGAACCTTATCCTGTTGAGAGAAACAATAAACTAAGACCGGGTTTTCAATTTGGTGGAGCGATCGAGTGGAATATTAACGATAATATAAGTGTAGGAAGTGGGCTAATGTTTGCCTTTAAATCTTTTAAGATTGAGAAAACTGGAATTTCGTTGGATGACAGACAAGAGATAATTGAGCGCCAGACTTGGTTTGATGTTCCACTGTATGTAAAGTACAGAGACAATGCTGGGAAAGTGCGCCCATATGGGTATGCCGGTTTATCCTTAAATGCTTTGGTCGGTTCCAATGTTGAATTGAGGTTAGAGAACCTTAGCAGTTCCGGAAGTCAGGTGACAACAGAGGGGCCAGATGAAAAGGTAGGATATAAAAGGATGTTTTTGAACAGGTCATTACTTGTTGGAGGTGGTGTCTACTATAAAGTCGGGAGAAATTTCATCTTTGCGGATTTAAGGTATATGGCGGGGTTGAATAATCTTGTTAATGTTGAGGAGAATTATTATGGTGAGGATGGGGCTTTTTCACAAAATGGAACCAGGTACAGATGGGTAGGAGACTATTATAGGTTGGATAATGTCTCTCTCTCTATTGGTTTTGTAAAACCACTTTACAACCCAAGGAAAATTAAAAGGGTAAATACCAAAAAGGTAATGAGGGATATTTCAAAAGGAGAAAATCAATAATGAATAAGGGCTGGGTTTATTTGTTTGTTTTAAGCATCGTAGCATTGAGCTGCGATACAGCTTCTAACATCGAGCCACCTGAGGATAGCTTCTTCCTGAAGTACTATGGTAATGAGGGAAATCAGGAAGGTGTTGATGCGGTAGTAAATCCTGACGGAACGATTACTTTATTGGGTACGACTGAAGATGTGAATTTGGGTAAGCAGCTCTACCTGGTTAATATTCAATCGAATGGACTGAGAAACTGGGAGCGAACGTATGGTGCAGGTAAAGATGAAATAGCTAAGGACCTCATACTCACTAGTGACAACCGATTGGCTATAGTTGCGGATATTGAGAATTCACCTTTGGAGCATGATATTTTGGTGCTTACCCTGAGTTTGGATGGAGGCATAATTGCTAGCGATACCATTAAGTTTGACAATGGATCTTCATCACCTACTGATGAAACCGCTAATTCGATCACACAAATTAGCGATGGTTTTATAATTGCAGGCTCTACAAGTAAACTTGATTTAAAGCCAACAATCCCTGGAGGTGTCGCAGGTGATACACGAGATGCGCTGCATGTTAGGTTGTTTGATGACCTATCAGAGTACCCTAGTACGTGGCGTAAAGGAACTGGCCTGGGTACCTATGATGATGGGTTAAAAGTAATTGAAGTTGGAACAAATCAATTTTACTTTTTTGGAACGTCTGACACACCTAACAGGGATGGAGACCTTAGTTTTTATGTACTTGGTTTAGGTGCAACAGGAGAGGCAAATAGTGCCAATGATTTTTTGCCAGGTCAGCTCCAGGGTGTTAATGAAATATTGAGTTCGGTGATAATCTCCCCGCCTCAATCTGGCGGAGGCTACTTACTTGCTGGACTTTCACAAAGTGGAACTAATGTAGATGTACTTATTGTGAAACTTAGAAAAGATTTAAATTTTGGTAATTCAGATATCCAATTCACAAGACCTTTGAATAAGAACCTCGGTGCTGTTGATAATAGGGATGTTTCGATTTTTGCATCTTCAAATTCTGGTTTTTTGATTCTTACTAATGATAAATCGGAAGGCAACCAGAATTTTTATCTTACCAAGGTAGATAACAGTGGTTTTCTTGTTTGGGATGACGCTATTATTTTCGGAGGTGAATTGGATGATCGTATTGGCGCTGTTTTGGAGTTGCCCGATGGATCAATCGGCATCATTGGTACTTTTGCGATAGGTCGGGATGGTGAAACCAAAATGACCTTTATCAAGGTAAATAGGGATGGTAAATTTTTGGAATAAGCTGTTTTTAGTCCCGAAAAGGTTACTTTTAAGGTTTAGTCGATATTAATTTTTTTAGTTGGCCTATACCTATGAACCTCGACATCTCCAGATCAATTTTATTGTATCAAGCTTGGCCTTCTGTTTATTTGAAAGTTGTAAACAATTGCTTTACAACCAGTTTGGGTAATTCAATTATAAACAGCTAATTCTTGAAGGCAACTCAAAAATCATACGCAGTAAAAGTTAGTATACAGTTGCTATCAGTGTTTTGCTTAGCGTTGATTGCAGGGTCTGCAAGTGCTCAGGTGAGCACATTCACCTCCAATGTGGCTTCTGGTAATTGGAATGTTCCTGGCAGTTGGACAGAAGTAGGGTCTGATGTGGATAATATTCCAGATGCTGATGACATCGTCATTATCTTGGCTGGTCATAACATTTCTCTAAACGGAGCTCGGGCAGCCAATACCGTTACCATTAATTCAGGCGGTACGCTTACTGCTACCCTAGGAAGTCTAACAGTTGGCAGTATGTCTGTCAATGGCACAGGTACTTATGTTCATAATGTAGATGGAGGAACAATCCCCAATGCTACATGGTCTTCCACTTCTAACGTAATTATTACTGGAGTTACAGGAACTCCTCCTACTGGGTATAGTGGACAGACCTTTGGAAATTTCACCTGGAACTCATCAGCTCAAAATACAAATATTTATTTGGCCGCTAGTTTTACGATTGATGGAAACTTTGAAGTACTAGACACAGGGACTCCAGTTGATCCTGGCAACCGAGCATTGAGAATGTCTCCTGATGGAACTTCCTACACTATTAATGTCAATGGGAATTTTCTGGTTGATAACAGTACATTCAAAATGAACAATAGTTCTGGTAATTGTTTCTTAAATGTGACCGGTAATGTCACTGCAAGCAATAGTGGTTTTCTCACCTTATGTACAGGAGCAGGTAATTCTACTTTAACAGTTACCGGAAACGTTGATGTTGTAAGTGGCAGCACATTGTTAATGCAAGAGGACAATAATCTTGGAGCCCTTGGTACTTTGGATATTGATGGTGATCTAAACATTGCAGCAGGCGCTACTATTACGGAGACTGAAGTGAATGGAACCGGTAGCATTCTCTTTACGGGAGCAGGTACACAGACCTTTACCAATGCCGGCACAATGTCAAACCAAATTGATGTAACGGTTAATCCAGGCGTTACCTTGCAAATGGGAAGTCCAACAAGCGCATTTAGCGGAAGCGGCACTTTCCTTTTGTCTGCAGGTGCTACTCTTGGAGTTACCTCCCCAGATGGTATTACAACCGCGGGTGCTACAGGAAACATTCAAGTAACGGGAACAAGAACTTATACTACTGGAGCCAGTTATATTTATAATGGAACTGGTAACCAAAATGTAGGTAATGGTCTTACCCAAAATACCCCTGCTAATATCGAATTTAATAACCCGGGTAATGTTGTTTCATTGGTTGCAGCTACAAGCCTCACTGGTAACATGGTGGTTACTGCCGGAACACTGAATACCAATAATCGAGTAGTAAGTGGAACGGGTACATTCTTATTGTTATCTGGTGCTACACTGGGGGTCACATCATCTGGTGGAATTTCAACTTCGGGGGCTACAGGGAACATTCAGGTTTCTGGGGCGCGTACCTATTCGTCTGGAGCAAATTACATATATAATGGTACAGGCAATCAAATTTCTGGCAATGGTCTTACTCAGAATACACCCTCCAATATTGAAATTAACAATCCGGGTAATACCGTTTCCCTAAGCACTCCACCAAGTTTAACAAGTAACCTTGCCATTACTGCAGGAGCCCTAGATACAAATGGTCAAAAGGTTACTTTTAGTGGAGGGGGTGCTCAATCGATTACTGGATTTGCAGCTTCTCAAATGTTTGATGATTTAGAAGTCAACAAAATTGGAGGAGGCTTAACGGTTGGAGGAAGTATCACAACATTAAACCTTGCGAACTTTATTCAAACGCAAGGGACTTTTACAGCCCCAGCTACACTTACAGCCTCTGGCGGTTTTACACTAACATCAGGAACATATACAGCAGGCACCAATACTAATGTGGCTGGTAATTTCACCAGAAATGGAGGTACTTTCTTGCCAGGAGGGGGCACAGTAACTTTTAATGGTGCAGGCCTACAGATTTTGGGCGGTAGCACAGGAACTACTTTCAATAATGTAGTTACTGCAAATTCGACCAATACAACCGTTACAGTGGCTACCACCGTGGGGTCAAATTTAACCGTTGTAGATGGCACAACATTCACAATCTCAACCGGTAATTTCTCGGTAATTGGAAGCACGATTATAGGTACAGGCACAAGTGGAATATTGTCAGTTAGTTCAGGTGCAGGGTCAAAAATATTTACTGGTTTAGTATTGATTAATTCTGGTGGAAATTGGAACAATGGATCCAATGCTCCAGTAGAATTTCGCAATGGAATTACAAACTCTGGATTGTTTACCGCGGGAACTGGTTTGCATACTTTCAGCACCAACCCTCAAGGTTTGAGTGGTACTTTTTCTATCCCTAATGTTACCACAGATATTGCACTTACCAACAGTAATTCACTCACTGTTAGTGCTGCGCTTAGTGGGGCAGGAAGTTTGATTCAAGCAGCTGGGGCGGATCTTGATCTTGGAGGAAGTTTTGGCATCAGCACTATCACTGCATCTAACGCAGGCAATACAGTTGTTTATTCTGGTAACAGCCAAGCTATAAAAGCGATATCCTATGAGAACCTAACCATTAATCAGGGCAGTGGTGAAGCGCAACTTACCGGAGCTACTACGGTTAATGATGTTTTGGATCTGAGTGCAAGAAATTTAAATTTATCAGGATATAATCTCATTTTAGAATCGGCAGCTACCATTAGTGTAGCAGGCCCCTCTGCCTCAAAGATGATTGTGGCTGGTGGCGGGGGAGAGGTAAGGAAAATATTTACCGGTGATGGAAGCTTTACTTTTCCAATTGGAGATAATGCAGGAATGTTAGAGTATTCTCCTGTTACTGTTAATGTAGCTGGCACCGGATACGCGGGTGGCGCCTACATTGGTGCTTCAGTATTCGATGCTAAGCATACTGACAATTCAAGTGCCACTCACTTTATAAGTCGGTATTGGGAGTTAACTCAATCTGGAATTACTGCACCAACGGCAACTGTTACCGCTAGTTATTTGGCTCCTGATATAAATGGTGTCGAGGCCAGTATCGGAGCAGCCTACCTTGACGGAGCATTTAACCAAGTTACAAATCCATGGGTGAAGTCTGGGGAAGTGCTTGGAGGTAATACGCTTACTTACACCGGAGCATCCTTGGGAGCGGGTGTGAATACGTTTACAGGAATAACCACTGCTGACCTTACTGTTACTATTGACAATGGAGCAACTGCTTCTGTCTGTGAAAGTGCTACAATTACACTTAATACAACAGTAGTTGGAGGCGATGGAACCATTGGTTATACATGGTCTCCTACTACAGATTTAAGTTCTGCTTCAAGTTCTGATCCTATCTATACGGGTGTAACACCTGGTGGGCCATACACCTATACAGTAACTGTAAGAGATGCTAATGGTATTACAGCCACTGATAATATTGATATTACGGTTACTGCTGCCCCTACCGCAGATGCAGGCTCAGCGACAGCAGAGACATGTGAGGATACTTCCTACACAGTAGCAGGAGCGAGTGCAAC
>JBATLM010000277.1:0-34255 GCA_049289315.1 Cyclobacteriaceae bacterium | reverse complement strand
TTACGCAGCAGGCCGAGATACAGGAATCATTGACTTGGTAATGGTGGGTGATATTGATAAAGAGTACCTACGGAATTGTGTAGAAAAAGCAGAAAAACTCATCCACAGAAAGGTCCGCACTTTGGTGCTTTCTGAAGAGGAGTTTGAAGACAATAAGGAAAGCCTCCAGGCCGACCGAGCCCTCTTGCTCTGGCAGGAGGAATAAACCGGTAACCGGTAACTGGCAACCGGAACCTGCCTGCCTGCCGAAGCTTTAGCGTAGGCAGGAAACCTGAAACTTTTAAGACTCACATGGGACTGAGGAGGCGAAGCTGTGAATAATTGGGCAATAGAGTGAATTTTGGTAGGTTTGAAACTTGGCTTTTTTGGTAAATGAATAAAAACACACTCCTGTTATTGTTATTGGCTGCCTTAGGTGCTTCCTGCGTTACCAACAAGAAGTATGTTTACTTTCAAAAGGAGGATGTGAATAAAAAGGATTTGCCCTTGGATAGCATAATGCGAACTTATGAACCCACTGTCCTAAACTATAAGATTCAGCCTCAGGATTTACTTTCTATTCGTTTTGAAAGCCTTACCCCACAAGAATTCGATTTCCTGAATTTGAACAAACAAAACGGGCAAAGCAATTTTAATGCACAGCAAGGTGGGGCACTATTAATTGGAGATTTAGTGGACGAGCAAGGGGATGTACCATTTCCATTCTTGGGCAAAGTACAGGTGGGCGGATTAACGGTGTTCGAGATTCAGGAAAAGTTGCAGACACTGGCCAACCAGTTTCTGGACTCTCCGGTGGTGAAAGTACGATTGCTGAATTACCGATTTACCATATTGGGCGAAGCCAACAAAGAAGGGACAGTAACTGTCCCAAACAACAGGGTGACAATGATCGAAGCGTTGGGCTTGGCGGGTGGCCTATCTGACTTGGCAGATAAATCCATGATAAAATTAATCCGGCAAAAGGATGGTAAGACAAGTGTATCCTATGTTAATTTATTGGATGAGGATTTTATCAATTCTCCCTATTATTACCTCTATCAGAATGACATCATCATTGTGCCTGCTTTAAGGCAACGGCCTTATAGAAAATATTTTGGGCAAAACCTATCCCTGGTAGTTTCTACCATTTCACTATTGTTATTAGCAATAAACCTTACCAAATAATTTCATGAGTGATACCTTTTTTGATCAGGAAGTCCGTGAGGATAGCAAGGGATTCGCACTTGATCCAAAACGGGTATTAGCAAGAGCCATACGCTTTTGGTATGTGGTAGTTTTGTTTTTAGCGGGAGCCTTGGCCATTGCTTTTTATACGAATAGATATTCCGAAAGAGTGTACCCTGTCAATACATCTATATTGATCAGGGAAGCCCAGGAAATGGGAGGCGCTGAATTGCTATATAAAAATGCATTGATCGATCCGTATCGAAATTATCTGAATGAACCTTACATTATTCGATCGCAGCCCCTAATAGAAAAAGTGGTTCGTGATCTCAATTTTCAGATATCATTTTATCGCGAGGGCTATGTCATCACAACAGAAGCATACGACTACATCCCTGTGAAAGCAACATGGTGTGATCCAGGCCCGGTGAAGACAGGTAGGTTCGTATTTACTTTAGTGGACAATAAGCACTATACACTGGAATCTTTTTCAAATAAAGAAAATGAAAAAACAATTGTTCATACGATTGGCGATTCTATCCGGATAGGTGATTACAACCTTTGCATAAAGGAAATACCCGAAAGAAACATTGAAAATTTTGTTGATTTACCATTTATAATGACGATCTCAAATCCTTCGAATATAGCTATCTCTTATTCAAGTAGGCTTAATGTGGTGTGGGCTGAACTGGGTGCGGGCGTAATTGATTTGAGCATAACGGGCACAAATCCTGAAAAAGAAATTGATTTTTTGAATGCGTTGATCAAAGAGTATGGCCAGCGTGATTTGAATAAAAAGAATGAAGCTGCCTCACGTACCATTGAATTCATTCAATCGCAACTGATAGAGATCAAAGACTCTCTGAGGGTGGTAGAGTTTCAACTAGAGCGTTTTGGAAACAGCAGTAGGTTAAAGGACATGAGCACAGAGGCGCAAAGGTTATTTTCTAAACTGGAAAACTTTGAGTTGCAACGGGCGGAACTGCTGATCAGCCAAAATTACTATAAATACCTTGAGGGATACCTGGGGGAGAGTGAAGGTCTGGATCAGGTGATTTTGCCTTCATCGGTAGGTTTGAGCGACCCGGTGCTTACAGGGCTACTTAATAAGATGGTAGAACTTCAGTTAGAAATGAAGATTTATGGGGGAAGGGATGGGGTGATGAATCCGATTGTGTCATCTCGCATGGAAAGGATTAACAACATTAAGAAAGACATAGCAGAAGCAGTACACACACTTCGCTCTACTGATGAGATAAAAATGAATTTTTTGAAAAAGCAATTGAGCGATGCGGAGAAACAGTTGAGCGTCCTGCCTTCATCAGAGAGGCAATTGATTGGCATTCAAAGAAATTACTCCTTGTTGGAAAACCTCTACGTATTTCTAATGCAAAAGCTCTCAGAGGCAAGTATTTCAATGGCCGCCAATACCTCTGATATTATTCCTGTTAATCCTCCTAGAAAGGGCAGCGCCCTTTCACCAAAGCCAACTAATAATTACGTCATTGCAACAATTGCTGGACTAGCTATACCCGTGATATTGTTTATCCTATTTGAGTTGGTCAATAATAAAGTTCAATCAAAAGAAGATATTGAGAAAATGACATCCATTCCATTTATTGGTGGAGTGGGGCACAATACTACGGACAGCAATCTGACTGTAAAAGACAAATCGAAGTCTGGCATAGCAGAGTCTTTCAGGGCGCTGCGATCCAATCTTAATTATTTCACCAACAGTGCCTCCAAGAAAATATTCATGGTGAGCAGTTCCATCAGCGGGGAGGGCAAAACATTCACGACCATCAATCTGGCCACGGTGTTTGCTTTGTCGGATAAGAAAACATTGATTGTTGGTGCGGACATGAGAAGGCCAAAAATATTTGAAGACTTTGATCTCCATAATGATACAGGATTAAGTACCTACCTCTCAGGTTTGTCTACTTTTGAAGAGGTAGTACAGCCTACTTCCATAGCCAATCTCTATATGATCAGTGGAGGGCCTGTTCCTCCCAACCCTTCAGAACTCTTACTGACAGATCAATTTGACGTATTCATCAAACGGTGCCTGGAGGAATTTGAATTTATTATTATTGACACTCCACCGTTGGCCTTGGTGACGGATGCCTTTGTAATCTCCAAATATGCCGACCATACGGTCTTCGTACTGAGACAAAACTACACCCCTAAACAATTCATTAAGAGCATTGATGAATACCATAAGAGTGGCAAACTAAAAAGCATGAGCATATTGCTGAATGACATTTACAAATCAGGCTTGGGCTATGGGTACGGCCAGGGGTATGCCTACTATTATGGGTATGGATATGGGTATGGCTATGGAAGTCAGAAAAAAAGTGGATATGGTTATTATGAAGAATGATTTAAATCAGTATCTCTTTTGAATATCGTAGTTGTTGTGAAAAACATTAGCTTTTTCAGTTGGTAAAACACTACAATCAAGTACAAGTTTACTCTTCAAATAGCAGAGGGAATTTCATTTCTTACTTGTTAGATTCTTTGCGTGGTGTACTTCATGGACATAACCTAGGTTGGAGACTAGCAAGTCGTGATATTCGTGCAATGTATAGACAAAGTGCCTTGGGCATTTTGTGGGCAATAATTATTCCTTTAGTAAATGCGTTAACATGGCTCTTTTTACGAAGTGCAGGTGTCGTTCAGGTTGATGGGTTAGATATGCCTTACACAATTTATGTCTTTACTGGAACTATGCTTTGGGGTGTGCTAGCAGAGAGTGTTAATATGCCACTACAAAAAGCCTTGGCTAATAGAGCTCTGCTAACGAAAATTAACTTTCCTCGGGAAGCTATTATAGTTTCGTCTGTTTACCATCTTCTATTCAATACTTTAATAAAAGTTGTACTGATCTTTGTAGTTATGGCCGTTATGGGGTACCCATTCCTAAATTTTAGCTTATTTATGTTTCCATTAGGGTTATTTGGAATTATTGTTAGCGGTATTGCTTTGGGGACGATATTAATACCAGTTGGGTTGCTTTATATGGATATCTCAAGAGCTATTCCTGTTTTTTTTCAGTTTGCTATGTACTTATCACCTGTTGTTTTTGTGATTTCATCCGACAAATGGATTTCTAAAATTATATCGTGGAATCCATTGACACCATTATTGGATAACTCAAGAAGGTGGATTACAGGGAATAGCCCTGATCATGTACTTTACTTTGCGATAATTACTAGCCTTTCCTTATTGCTTTTTTTCATAGGCTTAATTGTTTATCGACTTACAATGCCGATAATAATTGAACGAATGAGCAGTTAGTTATGCATGATGTTCTTGTTAAGGTTGATAATGTCTCAAAAAAGTTCTGTAAGGATCTAAAAACAGGTCTGCGGTATGGTTTAAAAGATATTGCAAATGAAGTCTTTGGCATAAGTGTTAACAAAGGTCATTTGAGGAAAAGGGAATTTTGGGCTGTTAGGAATGTAAGTTTTACGGTTAGAAGGGGGGAATGTTTGGGGTTGATTGGGCATAATGGTGCTGGTAAAAGCACATTATTGAAAATGTTGAATGGGTTAATTAAACCCGATGCTGGAAGAATTGAAATGCACGGAAGAGTTGGTGCTTTAATCGAATTGGGTGCGGGGTTTAACCCAATACTTACTGGTCGGGAAAATGTATACATAAATGGAGCGATTCTTGGGTTTTCGAAGCATGAGATTGATTCTAAATTGGAAACAATTATTGAATTTGCGGAAATTGCTGAGTTTATAGATACACCTGTTCAATATTATAGTTCTGGTATGAAAGTTCGGCTCGGATTTGCCGTTGCTGCTCAAATGGAGCCAGATATATTAATTATAGATGAGGTATTGGCAGTAGGTGATGTAGGTTTCAGAGTTAAATGCTACAATATGATTCAGAATCTATTGCCAAAAACAGCAATAATATTTGTTTCTCATTCAATGTCTGATGTGGCTCGTATTACTAACCGACTTATGGTTTTATCACATGGTGAAGTTAGCTACTCTGGTGAGGATTTACATTTAGGTTTAAATACCTATTATAATCTTTTTGTAAAGGATAAAGGGGCATTAAATGAATTTTCGAATGGTTTAAGAGTTTTAAGTTGTAAGATTGATGGAACCCGCAAAGGCAGCAGTATACTAAGCGATCATAAGGTTAATATCAATATAGAAATTGAGGTTTCTGAAGGAATAAGATCGATTGCATGCTGTGTTGTTTTTAGTGATTTGCACCTAAGACTAGTAGCATTCAGTCAGTCAAGTGTGATCTATTTAATTAACAGTGGTAAAAATATGATCAGTGTTATATATGAAGATTTACCCCTGACAACTGGCAGCTTTAAAATTGGTTTTGAGTTCTATAGCTTGAATGAAGGTGTGTCAGAAATAATTAGTACTGAGAATTTGAATGTAATTGGCCGCTATGAAAATTACAAAAGGGTTAATGTTCTAAATAATAAATCTCTTCGGCAAATCCCAGTTCTTTTGGAAGCAAAATATGGTTTAATATGAAATCGGTATTTAATAAGTTAATACATAAGCTTACACCTAAAACCACTAATCAGTTTGACTTTCTTTTAAGAGATCAACGAGTAGATATGTTTAGGAATGCAATGACTTATATAAATTACGAAATGGTTGAAGGTGATATACTGGAGTTTGGGGTTTGGGCTGGTAAGACCTTGGCCATTTTAGGGTATCTGGATCAGTTTCAATTCCCAAAGTATGATGGAAGGAAATTATATGGTTTTGATTCGTTTAAGGGATTGCAAAACATGACGGAATATCACCCTAGGTGGCATGATGGTATTTGTAATATAAACTACGAAGGGAGGCATCCCGTATGTAAAAAGGGACAGAAGGTAGATGCTGATGTAGTTATGAACTTGTTTGCTTACTATAAACTCAACCCTCCAATTATTAAGGAAGGTTTTTTTGTTGAAACATTAAAGAGCACCATTCATAGTGAAGTACAAAAGGTTGCATTGGTTCATCTTGATTGTGATTTATATGAATCCACAATTCAGGTTTTGGAGGGTATTGAACCTGTTCTTTCAACAGGTGCTATTTTACTATTTGATGACTATTATCATTATAAGGCAAACCCAAATATGGGCCAAGCAAGGGCGTTAAGGGAGTTTGTGGAAAAATTCAGTGATAGATGGGAGCTGGTAAAATTCAAGCCTTATCATAATGTTTGTCAGTCATTTTTTATAATAAAAAAATGATAAAATCGATTCTTAACTATTATAATGATCTTAAGAAAAATAAAATACTATATCTTCAAATTGGTGCATTTGATGGTGTAACTGGTGACATTATCTACCCTTATATACGCAAGTATAAGTGGAAAGGAGTTAGGGTGGAGCCAGTACCATTTCATTTTAATAAGATCAAAAATCTTCACAATAATGACCCAAAAACAGTATGTGTTAATATGGCAGTTTCGGAATTAAATGGTGTTGCTACATTGTATTCAGTTAAGCAGTCTCCTGATAACCCTCCTTTTGCTGAGCAGTTGAGCTCATTTAAAAAAGAGGTTATTTTGAAACACAGCCAAAAGATTCCTGATTTAATAAATAAGATTATTGAGTTTGAAGTACCATGTATTTCGTACCCTGATTTAATTCGGAAATACTCACTTAGTGGAGTCGATTTGGTTTATATAGATACTGAAGGTTATGACTATGAAATATTTAAGCAAATTGATTTTGTGAATGACAAGCCAGAGGTACTAATTTTTGAGAACAAACACTTAGAAAAGAAATATCTCGAAGAATTGCTTTTGAAAATGCACAGGTTGAATTATGCAATTATTAGAGATGGTCAGGACACTTTACTTATTAATAGAGATACGCTTCGATTGCTTTTCCGAAAATCAAGTATTTCTAAATTCTTTCGTAAACTAATTGCTTTTTCGAAAGGGGCAATTAAAATGGTTTTAATGAGATTTTTTTAATTATTATTTTTCTTATGTCTGTTAAAGACTCAGGTATTTTATACGTTGCTTCTTCTGAAAAATACTTTCGTGAGGCTATAATATCCGTCAAAACAGTTAGGAAATTGGGTATTAAATTGCCTGTTGTAATATTTGTTAGTAAGGATCTATGTGAAGAAGCAAAAAGTTATTTTGATGATGTTTTAGTTATTGATCAACCTCAGAACTCATTTGTAGATAAAATTACACCGATTCGCGACTCACCGTTTGTAAACACTTTGTTTTTGGATACAGATACTAAAGTCTATGAAGATATTACTCACCTTTATTCATTGCTCGAGAAATTTGATCTAGCATTTTCGGTTGCGCCAGTTAGAAATGGTTATAACGTAGACGTTCCCGAATGGTTTTTGGAACCAAATACTGGTGTGTTGCTTTACCGGAAATCGACAGCATTTTATGAACTAGTAAATGAGTGGTTGGTTATTTATCAGCGGCAATTGAATTCTAAAAATAAACCACCACACGATCAGTCTTCCCTTCGCCTTGCTCTTTTTTATTCATCCATGTCCTTTTATGTTTTGGGTTGTGAATATAATTTTCGTTCAGTCTTTCCATGCGTTATACCTGGTAATATATCGATAAAGATATTCCATGATCGACACCCATTAATTATAACGGATTCATTATATGAGATTTCAACTAGAACTAAAGTTGAGAGTTACAGATTGAGTCCAAAAATTTTTCTGCCAGATCTACAGAAATATAGAACAAGATTATTTGTAGTAAGTGATGGAATGCTACGAATCCCTAACTTTAAAGATCTTGTAGTTTTAATTTGGTTAGGGACAAGGAAGAGGTTAAGAAGAGTTCTTCATATCTGACAGCTAACCAAGAATCATAGGAGTTTGAAATCTATTTTTTTTATTATTGGTGCCCAGAGAAGTGGAACAACTTATTTGTACAATTTATTGGATGCACACCCCGAAATTTCTATGGTTAAACCAGTTCGTCCTGAACCTAAATTTTTTCTTAAGGATGACGACTACCTAAAAGGAGTTGATTATTATATTCAAAAGTACTTTTCGGAAATCCCCTCAGAAGTTAAGGCATTAGGTGAGAAGTCTACTAGTTATTTAGAATATGCATATTTGGCGAAACGCATTTATGAATTCTTCCCTCAATCTAAAATTCTGGTTATTCTAAGAAATCCTGTAGATCGTGCTATATCAAATTTTAATTTCAGTGTTCAGAATGGATTAGAGACACGAACCCTCACAGAGGTATTTTTGGATAATAGGCCTACACCGACCACCTCAAAGTTAACATCTGTCTCTGCTTTCGCTTATGTGGAGCGCGGAAAATATGCAAAGTTCATAACTCCATATTTAATTTTTTCGAATCAAGTCCAGATTTTAATTTTGGAGGAGTTACTTAAGTTTCCATTCTTAATTCGTGAGGTTTATAACTTTCTTCAAGTTGATGGGGACTTTACTCCAGCTACACTAAATGATCGCTTTAATGAAAGTGAAGATTATTCCGAGTCGTGGAAAGATTTGAGTAGTATTAGAGCTAAACTTTCGATTTATTATCAGCCTCATATCCTAGCAGTAGAGAAAATAATTGGACGTCAAATTACACTATGGCATGATTAGGTTTAATTTTCCGCATATTACTGGTAAAGAAATAGATTACATTAGGGATGTGATTAATAATGGAAGACTTTCAGGTGATGGCCTTTATACAAAAAGATGTATTGTAGCCTTTAAGGAGAAATTTAATTACAGTAACAGTTTTCTCACAACTAGTTGTACAGATGCTTTGGAGATGGCAGCTCTTCTGATGGACATTAAACATGGTGACGAGGTTATTATGCCGAGTTTTACCTTTGTTTCAACAGCTAATGCTTTTGTATTACGTGGTGCAAGTATAGTCTTTGCTGATAGCTTACCCGATCATCCCAATATTGACTATCATCAGATTGAGCCGCTCATTACTGATAGGACAAAAGCTATTGTAGTGGTACACTATGGAGGAGTTTCCTGTGCAATGAATGAAATCATTGAGGTTGCCAGAAAATATAATCTTTTGGTAGTTGAGGATGCTGCTCAGGCGCTTGGTAGTAGGTATCATGATCAGTTTCTTGGAACGATTGGTGATTATGGTACGGTTTCTTTTCATGAAACAAAAAATATTGTATGTGGAGAAGGTGGTCTACTGGTGGTAAACGATAGTACTAAAATTGCGCGTGCCGAAATAATCAGAGAGAAGGGAACAAATAGAACATCGTTCTTCAGGGGGGAAATTGATAAATATGGTTGGGTGGATGTTGGGTCCTCCTTTTTAGCTTCTGAAATACTGGCCGCATTTTTATTTGCTCAATTAGAGCACTTTGATATTATTCAAAATAAAAGGATGGTTCTTTGGAATCGTTATATGTCTAGATTGGCTGGCCTAACTGCTTCAGGCTATAGATTGCCCATGATTCCGTACTATGCGGTTCATAATGCCCATATTTTTTATTTGATATGTCCAACAATTGAAATACGTACAGCTTTGATAGATTACTTAAATAGTCATGGAATAAAAGCTGTCTTTCATTATATCCCACTTCATGGTTCAAAATTTTACAAGAGTACTACTACAATACCACCTAGGGCTCTACCTAATTCTGAAATTTTTGGGGATTTATTACTTAGACTGCCGTTATTTCCTGATTTGACAATCGAAGATCAAGACTTAATAATTGACAGAATCCATGAGTTTATTAAGAATTAATAGGTTTTGATGAGGTATACTGTCAGTGTCAGACTGATGACCTTCAATCATAGAGCCTTTATCAGGGAGGCGATTGAAAGTATTCTAAGGCAGAAAACTGATTTTAATGTTGAGATAGTCGTAGGTGACGATTATTCCAATGACGGAACTTTGGATATTATCAAAGAGTATAAATCGACTGAAAATATTCATATACGAATACTTGAAAGACGAATTGGAGATGAGTATTGGAAAAAGAGACAAAACTTAGGTCGACTATATAATTTTGTAAATATTCTCGAAAACTGTTCTGGGGAATATGTTGCATTGCTTGATGGTGATGATTATTGGATTGATGAGCTAAAACTACAGAAGCAGGTAGAATTTCTTCGAGCTAATGCGGACTTTATTCTAACCTCAGGTAATTCTAAAGTGATATATGAAGAGGCCACAAATAAGATCGAGTATTTTCGCCCTAATTGGACAAAATGCTTGACAAATGTAATTGCTGTCGAAGATCAAATTAGATATGCTCCGGCATTTCATATTTCTTCCGTTTTGTTCAGAAATGAAATCTTAGATGAAATTCCTGATTTTTTTTACGATACGATTAGTGGAGATATTGTATTGTTTACGATTATGTGCTCAAAGGGTAAATTATCTTATGTAGATGATATCTTTTCCTGTTATCGAGTAAACAAATCAGGAATTACGAAGTCCTATCTGGGGTATAAGCGTTTGCGATATAAATATGAACGGAAAATTTTGATGTATAAATCGCTTAATAGCTACTTTGAATTCAAATACAATCACCTTTTTAAATCATTTATTTGGTCTTACACCAGAAGACTCGTTCAAACCCCCAGAAAGTTTAAGGATTACTTTTCTTTTTTTTTGTATACACTAAGAAATTTAAACCAACCCATTTTTTTTGTTTTATATATTGAATGGTTGGTAACGAAATTTTTACTTAAGATAAAATCTTTTAATTAGTTTTTAATGTGCGGAATTTTTGGACTCTTGAAACTTAATTCAACATTGGGAAATGAAGACTTGAGATTAGCCAAACAAGCGTCAGAGCTAATGATTCATCGTGGTCCGGATGATGATGGATATTGGTATGATGATCAGGTCTGTCTTTCTTTTCGTAGGCTCTCAATTATTGATATTGGCGAGGCTGGTCATCAGCCTATGCTATCCGAAAATGGTAAACATGTTTTAATATTTAATGGTGAACTATATAATTATTTGGAGTTAAGATCCATACTTATTCAAAAGGGTTACAAGTTTAGATCAAGAACTGATACAGAGGTTGTTTTAAATGCCTTGATTGAATGGGGGACTGATGCTATTCCAAAATTCAATGGCATGTATGCCTTTGCATTTTGGGATTCAGAAGCTCAGTCTATACTAATAACCCGAGACCATGTTGGCATGAAGCCTCTTTATTATGCGATTAAGAATAATTGCTTATTGTTTGGCTCACAACTTGACCAAGTAATGCTAGGTTATGATAAGCGAACTCTGTCTATGGATCGTATGGGACTTGGTTTGTTTCTTTCTGTTGGATATTACCCTGCACCTCGTACCGTATTCAACGAGATACGGCAATTAGAGCCCGGTAAATGGTTAAGGGTTGATTCAAAAGGTTGTCAGGAAACTGGTGCCCATTTTGATTTGCTTTCCTTTTATCTTGAAAATAGAGATAATTACTTATCACAACCACTCCTTGATGAAGCCCTTAGTCAATCAGTCAGGAGACATCTAATGAGTGATGTACCACTAGGTACTTTTTTATCGGGAGGACTAGATTCTGGGATAATCACGGGGCTTACAAGTAAATTTTATGGTAAGAATTTTCGGGCATATACAATGAGTAATGTCGGAACCAAGTTTGATGAGACGGAACGGGCTAAAGCAGTAACTGAATATTTGGGAATCAAGCATACGGTTGTTTACCCTAAGGATATTGTAAATACTGTAGGGTTGTTTCAAAAGGCATTTCAAGAACCTTTCGGGGATTATTCAGCGATTCCATCACTACTTGTAACAGCTGAGGCAAAAAAAGACGTCAAGGTTATGCTCTCTGGTGATGGTTCAGATGAGTTTTTTTTTGGATATAACCGTATGACATCGATGCTTCAAGCTTCAAAGTATTATAATTTTCCATTTCTTTTTCGCAGGCTTTACAAGCATTTTAGTCCTAAAACACCAGCTATAACTTTCGATAGCTTTCCGGTCATGATTTTGAAAAAGCAAAGTTGGGCTTACAATTCAGTCTTAGAGGATATGAATATCTCTGATGAGTCCCTTGCTCATGAATTTCTTAAGCCTTATGAAACTAAAGGTTTAAATAGAGATATGGTGATTAAGCTAAATTCTATTCACCGTTACTTTCAACTTCAGTTACTGAAATTGGATCGTTCAAGTATGTATAACTCAATAGAAGCAAGGGTGCCATTTGCAGATAAAGAATTTATGAGATACTCAATAGCTTACACATCAAAAGAAGCAACGGATAAAAACTATACAGTTAGAAAGACCCCATTGCGAGAAATGTATAACCATTTGTATCCATTTATGAATGAGGAAGAAGGTCCAAAAAAAGGATTCACGATTGATATGGGGTCATTATTATCTGGGCAACTAAAAGACTATTACGTGTCATCATTAGAATCAACTTCCTGTTTTTCGAGCATTATCGATTTTAAAAATCTTCGTAATGATTTTCTTGCAGGTCGTAGTGTCCAACCATTTTTCAATTGGTCTTTGTTGTCATTGCAAACTTGGTCAAATCAATACATTAAATAACTTTTATCGAAAATTGCTGGTATTTTCTCTATTTGACCTCCTTGCTAGTTCGACAGCTAGTAGGTGATAAAACGGGCTGTTGACGGGTGTCATTTAGCGGTAGTATCATCTATGGAAGGTGAAACTTAAACAGTAAGTAGTAAGAGTTAATAGATCCGATATGAGGCGGATCATCCTCTTTGGTTAGAGTTATTTGAAGTAGATTAAGGCAAGGCTACTTTACAGATGAGTGAGTGTAGCGTTAGATAAGACTAATTAATTTGTTTTTGAGAATTGCTCACGTCTTTTTAAACTACCCCAATCGTTATCAACCGTATAATGATCGATTGATTCAGAGACTAGAAACGGGGGGTGTCAAGTGTTTTGTCTATGCATTTTCCGGAAATCATGCGGACAGTCATCACGTGACATACCTTCGCGAGACTTACTTTCGCTATTTTTGGTACTTGCTTCGATCATTGATGCATTTTAAAAATGTTTTGAAGTACGCATCAGTTTGTAACGAAACTGTTTTGAAAGGCGCATTGAGGTGGGGTCGTTATTCATTGATTACAAGAAATAACCCAGGTGTCATTCACATTCACCATATGCAGGTGTTGAATTCTCATTTTTTAAAATTCCTCGAACTGAAAAAAATCCCATGGATAATTTCGTTACGTGGTTTTGAGACTGCTATACAACCATTATTGAACAAGGATTATTATGATCACGTAAAAAGTGTCCTTTCGAGTGCGAATGGCATACATACAGTTTCAGAAGACCTGAAACAAAGAGCATTGGCATTAGGAGCTTCTGGTGACAGAATTAATGTTATAAAACGCACTGTTGAAGTTGAAAAAGCAATAGAACGCGTTGTGTCATTTGGAGAGTCACCCATCATGCTTACCTCGATTGGTAGATTCAACTGGAAGAAAGGATTTGTTTTTTTATTGCAGGCAATCCGTATTCTGGTTGATGATAACATTCCTGTTGTACTCAATTTATGTGGTGATGGAGATGAAAAGGAACAGGCTGAAATTCGCTATTGGATTTGGTTGTTGAATTTGGAGCATTTTGTTGTGTTGCATGGCTTCTTAGATTCCAATGGTCTCTCTAAGGTGTTGGCCAAAACACATGTCTATATTCAACCTTCAATTAACGAAGGCATTCCTAATACTTTGCTAAGAGCTTTAATAAATAGAATACCTATTGTGGCCAGCGATGTAGATGGAATACCAGAGGTTGTTCTGGATAATATTCATGGTGTATTGGTTCCACCAGGACAACCCACTGCGCTGGCTGAGGGAGTGAAAAGAATAATTGAAGATGAGAAATTACGACAGACTATTGCCTCTGCCCCTTTATCCGTATCATTAAATCCACAATTGGAAGTAACCATGTATAAAAAATTTTATACAAACTTGATTAATATTAACACTGAACCCTGATGAAACGTACCCATGTTATTAATGCCATATTGGAGAAGAAAAACAGGCATACGAGCTATCTCGAAATTGGAGTTCGAAATGGAAATTGTTTTTTTCAGATAAATGCCAACCGTAGAATAGCGGTAGATCCTGAATTCGTTATCGGAAAAAGGACATACTTTAATGCATATCGCTCTCAGCCGCTAAAATGGTTGAAGGATTCATTTTATTCACTTACCAGTGATGAGTATTTTGAAAGAAAAGCAAAGTCTAAACCAAAAGCGACCGCTATCTTAATAGATGGCCTTCATACCTACGAGCAGTCCTATCGGGATGTTCAAAGTTCTTTAAATATTCTTGAAGAAGATGGTGTTATTGTAATGCACGATTGTAATCCTAAATCTGAGGCTGAGGCTTTTCCAACTGATTCTTACGAATCAGCCCTCAATTCAAACTTACCAGGTTGGAGAAATGTTTGGTGTGGGGATGTCTGGAAGACTGTACTTCACTTGCAAACGCAACCCAATCTGGAGGTCTGTGTTTTGGATACTGATTTTGGATTAGGGCTGGTTCGTAAATCAACAAAACCAGAACCACAATTAGTTATGGATGTCGCAGGAATTAAGAATCTAAGTTACGCTGATTTGGCTGCCAACCGTGAAAGCTGGCTCAATCTTAAGTCAAAAGATTATTTGCAAGAGTTTCTTTCGAGATGCTGACCTCTATTCTGTTAAAAACTAACTAAATGGCAACAAAAGCAGTAATTAATTTTGGGATTAAAAATAGGGCACTTTTTAAAGGACCTGTTTTGGAGATAGGATCGTTAATAGATCCATCCTACGAGCAATTTCTTCCTAGAGAGATACATGAAGATGTAAACGAACCGTATGTGGGTATTGATATCTTTGATGGAGAAGGTGTTGATCATACTATAAATATGTGCCATGATAATGAGATTCCGGAAAATTGGACTTCAAACGGAGGATATTATGAAACTGTACATTGTCATGATGTAATGGAACACGTCACAGACATTTTTTCAATGGCAAAAAATATTGACCGTGTGGTCAAGGTGGGTGGTAAACTTTACATAAGTGTACCATTCGTATGGAAAATACATCGAATTCCAATTGATATGTGGCGGTTTACCCCTCAATCTATTGACTACTTATTTCCTAATTTTGAATTTAAAAAGAATCAATGTGGTATTTCTACTCGCGGGGATGAGTTTTATCCTATTGATCATATGCCAGAGTTGAACTTAGGCTCGTCCATTGATAAATTAAATCCTTTTTTCAAGTATTCAATCAAAATATTAAGGAAACTTAAGCTTGATAATAATTTCTTTAAAAATAGAGCATTGTTACCTGAGATCAACTTGATGATGATAGGGGAGAAAAAAAATAATGCAACATATTCATTTATGGACGCTAAGCTATTGTAGACCACATTGAAGAGAATAGGCATTTATTCCGGGCATATTCCTTCCACCCCATTTATTGAGCATTTAATAAATGGTCTGGCGAAGCGAGGAAATTTTCAAATTGAGATATACGGTGTTGTATACAACCAACCTAAATATGCTTATCCTATCACTATTAGATCAATCCCAAGGTCTTACAAAGCTCGTATTTGGTTTGCTGGTTGGTATTTTATCTTTTTACTTGCTACTAGGGGAAAGCAGACAATTCGGTTAATCCGTCATTTTCTCAGCAACTATAAGGGGTTTCACTCATTCATTCATGATGCCTGCCTGGCTATGGTAATAATGCGTAACCCTCCTGATGTATTTCATGTTCAATGGGCAAAGTCATTGGTTAATTTATCTTGGTTGTTTGAACTCAATTTATGCAAGGTCGTACTTAGTTTGCGTGGCGCCCATATAAATTACTCTCCGATAATTGATCCTAAGTTGGCAACTGACTATAATAACTTATTTCCAAAGGTGGATGGCTTTCATGCGGTCTCAAAAGCTTTAGTAAAAAAGGCTTATCAGTATGGTGCTTCTTCTAAAAAGACGGAGGTGATTTATTCAATTGTTCCAGACGGCACATTTACATTGAAGGGGCCTGGAAGAATCAATGATGGCCCACTAAACATTCTTTCAGTGGGGCGTTTTCATTGGAAAAAGGGATACAATTATAGCCTTGATGCAATGGCCATTTTAAAAAATCGAGGTATTAAGTTTCACTATACATTAATTGCCTCAGGTGCCACAGAAGATATACTTTATCAGATACATGATTGCATGCTTGATAGTGAAGTAAAAATTATTAATGGCTTGGAGCATCAGGAGGTACTCATGAAAATGCTTGAGTATGACTTGCTTTTATTACCAAGTTTGGAGGAGGGCATTGCCAATGTGGTCTTGGAGGCTATGGCCTTGGGGTTGCCAGTAATAACAACCAACTGTGGGGGTATGGAAGAAATTGTTAAGCATAAAGTTAATGGTTGGGTAGTGCCGGCTAGAAACCAATGGGCGATAGCAGATGCTATTCAGGATTTCATAGAAACTCCAAGGGGAGAAAAAGAAGCTATTGGTAAGGAAGCCCACGAATGGGTACGGGAGCTGTGCAGCGAGAATAAACAAATAGAGAAATTTGAACGGTTATACATGCGGGTATTGGATGCAAAGAATTAAAATTTTGTTTACCATACCCAATTTCGTAACAGCGGGTAGTGGCCGTGAGATGATAAATATTGTTGAGCGATTAAATCCTGAAATGTTCGAATCAACAATTTGTATAAAGAAATCAGGGGGAAATATTGAGCAGGAATTGCGTCAGAAAGAATATAAAATACTGATTGCAAATTTTGAGAGTGGCGCAGGAAACTTCTTCATCAAATTATTCCATATAATTAAACGAGGCATCCACTTTAGAAAATATGGTTTTGATTTATGGCACTCTTTTAATTGGTCTTCTGATTTCACAGAGCCTGTATTAGCAAGAATAGCGGGGGCCAAATTCTTATACACTAAGAAAAATATGAACTGGGATAGAAGGGCCTGGATAATAAAATCATTTTTATCAACACACATAGTTGCAAGAAATCAAAGTATGATGGATCGGTTTTTTTCGCCTCATCGATATTGGAATAAGGTCACCTATATTCCTGGGGGCGTAAACGTTGATATATTTAATAAATCGACTTCAGTTGGCTTTTATCGGAATAAATATTTAATCCATGAAGATACCTTTGTAGTGACTTGTGTCGCTCAGGTGGTACCCATTAAGGGGCAGCATTTATTGCTTGATGCCATAAGACAAATTCCAGATACAGTAGTTTTTATCGCTGGTGCTGAAAGAAACAGCGAGTATCTGGCTCATCTTAGTGTATTCATTGATAACCATGACTTGAGTGAACGTGTATTCTTTTTAGGTCAGGTGAGGGACGTTGCTGGTTTACTGAACGAAACAAGTGCATTCGTGTTGCCAACAACTCGTCTAATGGGGCACGAGGAAGGGTGTCCTGTGGCACTGCTTGAAGCAATGGCATCAGGTGTGCCTTGCATTGCTAGTAATGTTGCAGGAAATATTGATCTTATAAAACATTCGATAAATGGATATCTTTTTGAGGCAGATGAAGCGCCTGACTTAATGAATGCTATCCTTATGATGAAAAACAACTATTCCTTAGCAAAGGAACTTGGAAGGCAGGCCGCTAAGGACGTAAAGGCTTTTTATACTTTAGATATTGAAGCGAAACGGTTTGAAGAGGTTTATAAAAAAGTGATAGCAGCGTGAGTACGTTTATTGATTTTCAAATCAAACAAGGGAACTCACGTAATGGACCTGTAAGGGTAATGAACGGTCCGTGGAGAGAAGAACAAATTTCTGAAACTATTTCAAAAGCTGAAAGTTGGCCGCTTAATCCTGGACCAAAAATTCGGGATTTATATACAGAAGTGACCCGCCCATCTTTCAAACTTTGGATTTTAGGAGAGGTTTATTCCTACAAATCCGCTCGCCTGAAGGATGGAAAAGCCAGCATTATAAATGCAATTACTCAAGATGTTGCATCTGATCAACTTGATGCTGCTCAGTTGAATGGTCACTTCGTAATGTTGGTTTACTATACTAAAAGTTCGTTGTGGAAGCTCTACACAGATAGACTGGGTACGTACCATATTTATTATGGAACTGTTGCTAATACAAATGTTTTGGGCACGTATTACCGTGCAGTTTCAGATGCTATGCAAACAAAGACCTTAAATGAAGAGGCACTCCAGGGTTATTTGAGCTGTGGCTTCTTTCTTCAGAACACTACCTTCTTTAAAGAAATTGATATAATGAAGGGAAGTACTGAATACACTTTTGATAAGAATTTAAATTTGATCAGCAGATCTGTTTATTGGAAACCAACTCATAATCCACGCACCAGGAGTTATAGTGATACGATAGACTTGCTATCGGAAGTAATCAATAACGTGACAGAAGACTTAACGTCTAATGGGCGGATTGCAATACCCATTTCAGGCGGATTGGACTCTCGGATGATGGCTGGAGTATGCACATTACCTGATATCGGAACTAACAAAAAATTCTGGAGCTATTCTTACGGATATGCAGAAGATTCCGTTGAGATCAAAATTGCATCCAAGGTGGCCATGGCAAGAAATCTGCCTTTTAAGCAAAAAGTAATCAGTAACTATCTGTTTGACCGACAAGGGGAAGTTTCAGATTGTATTGAGCTATTTCAATACATCGATGGCACACGTCAGGCAGATATAGTTGAGGATATGTCCATTGAGTCAGACTACGTTATGGCTGCTCACTGGGGAGATGTTTGGTTCGATGCGATGGCTCAGGAAGGATCACTAAAGGGAAAGGACCTGTCAGGCTATGCGTTCAATAAATTTAAAAAAAATGGAAGTGATTGGTTGGTCAATAATGTATTACACACTTCTTTAGATAGCACAAACGATTGGGTGAAAGAAGCATTGAGGCAAGAACTAAACACTTTTGATTCAATTGCCGATCCTGATTTTAAAATTAAAATGTTGAAAACGACACAATGGTCGTTTCGATGGACCCTTGCTAGTATTCGAATGTTTCAGTCTGGTGCGTTTCCAAGACTTCCTTTTTATGACAACCGTATTGTTGATCTGTTTGCCACTATACCCACTTCATTTCTGGTAAACAGAAAATTGCAGATTGACTATCTTAAAAGATACCATCCTGATTTAGCAGCAATTACTTGGCAGGAATACGGATCTAATTTATATCGCTATAAGTACTGGAACAACCGTATGCTGCCCTATAGAATTCTATCTAAAATTGCGAGGACAGTAAAAGGAACAAGCTCCATAGCCAGGAATTGGGAGATATTTTACCTTAATAAGGAAGGGAGGCAAAACCTGACTAATAACCTGCTGAATTCTCCTTTAACGTCAATCGTATCGAAAGATGAAATCCATAAACTATTAAATGAATTTTATCGCAAACCTGATGGTGGTAATGGGTACACCATTTCAATGTTGCATACTTATGCTATTTTTTTGAAGATGCACCTTGGCTAAGGTTAATACGACAATACAATCCGATTGTAAAGTACTGATGGTGCTACACAGTATTCCGCATGACTCTACTTTCTTGCTTAATAAATTTAGACTGCTCAATGAAGTACTGGGTGTGAAAATGCTTGTATGGGATAGTAGAAAAAATATAGAAAGACTAAGAGTAGATAAAAACCTTAAATCGAGGATATATCTCGGGTTAAGCTCTACAAAATTTAATGCTGTTGCTCTTCATTGTATAGGTTGTTTATTTGCGCTCATACAACGACCTGGGAAATTGATTCAATTTTATCTGTTTCTAAAGAATAAATTGGGATGGCTAAAAGCAGGAGGTGCCTTATTAAAATATTATCAGCTTATCCTATTGAAACCCAAAGTGATTCACTTTGAATTTGGAACCTTGGGGAAGTCAATGTTATACTTAAAGGAATTCTTCCACTTTAAGGCAGTTGTTAGTTTTAGAGGGTATGACCTTAATTATGTTGGGCTGGAGGATCCATCATATTATGAAATGGTTTGGCGCAAATGTGATGGATTTCACTTTTTAGGTCATGATTTATTAAGTCGGGCAATAAAAAGAGGTTATAAAAGGAAGACGGGATTTGAGGTCTTAATTCCTCCTGCCGTTGATGCTAACTTCTTTAAAAGAACTGTACCCTATCCTGAAGTGAAGGATAAAATAATTATTTTGAGCGTGGGCCGTATTGTTTGGAAAAAAGGTATCGAATATTCACTACGGTTAGTTAAAAAGTTGCTGGATGCAGGTTATCCTATAGAATATAGAATAGTTGGTAGTGGCGACTACTTGCAGGCAATAAGGTATACCATTTTTGAGCTAAATCTTTCTGATCATGTGAAAATATTAGGACCTAAAACGCCTGTTGAAATTAAGAATGAAATGGAGAAGGCGCATTTATTTTTACATTTAGCAATATCTGAAGGATTTTGTAATGCAGTTATTGAGGCCCAGTCAATGGAATTACCCATCGTATGTAGTGATGCAGATGGTTTGGCTGAAAATATTGAAGATGAAGTTACAGGATTTGTTGTGCCAAAATGGGAGCTGGCGGAGGCGCAGGATAAAATTGTACATTTATTTAAATCCAATGGAAGGGCGAAAGAAATGGGTATGAGGGGTAGAGAAAGAGTGGTAAATAGATTTTTGATTCAAGATCAAATAAATCAGTTTAAAGAATTCTATTTGAAGGTATGCGAGTTGACCTAGTTTATCTGCCATTCTCGAATTCTGTCTATCCAGATTGGAAACTGGGGGAGATTAGAATGCTCCCACCCCATATTCCAAATGCGATGGTGGCTATAGATTCGCTGATTAAGAATTCTACTGCAGGTTTTACTTTGATTTGGAATTACAAGTATGGCATTCCGGATCAACAACTTGTAATGTCTTTAGTAGAGAAGCCAATCGATGTGTGGCACGCAGGGTTGCGTCTTGGGTTACAGGGTAAACCCTTATTTCTACAGAATATTTATCCAACCTGGATGTATAACTATGATACAGATCCTGAAATTGAATCTACCTCTTTTAGATTATCAATGGATGCATGTTTATTTAGAAATGAAACATGGATGAAAGCTGGATCCGGGGATGGCGGATTTATGACACTTCAGATGGTAGGTCTGGATTTGGGTTATCGATGGATAAAATCAGGAGCTGTGATAAGGTATAACCCTGAACTGATAACTGTTCCGGTTGAAGTAAAACATGATTTTAATATAAATGAAGAATTTAGATTCGTTAGAAAAAATTTTCCTGCTAAATGGTTCTGGTGGGTTTTGATAAGAAATATCAGTAGGTATGGATTAAGAGCCTTAGGATCTGCTTGGAAGACTCGACATATAGTGCAACAACATCATTTACTAAAGGGGTTCACTCCTGCGCCAAGTATAGCTGAAATGACAGAGGGTTCAGTTTCTTTGCTGATCCCTACATTAGACAGATATGAATATTTAATCAATGAGCTCGAGCAACTAAAAAATCAGACACTACGGCCTTTTGAGATATTAATTACAGACCAAACAAAAAAAGAATTTCGTGATTCTCACTTCTTAAAGAATTACTCCGATCTTAACATACGATACTTTCCTCAGGATGAACAGGGGCAGTGCTACGCATGGAATAAATTATTGTCCGAGGCAAAAGGCGAATTCGTACTTTTTTTAGGTGATGATGCAGATGGAATTACTCCTGATTTTATTGCCAGGTTGGTCTCTGATTGTAGATATTACAATGCTGATATGGTAGCGTCTCATGTTGTGGAGGTAGGTATTGAAAAAAGTGATGATAATGACAATAATATTAGACTTGCGGATGGATTCCCCATTTGTCTGGTGAAAAGATCCCTATTATTAAAAACTGGTTTCATGGATAAGGTCTTTAATAGAGATATTCGTGCTGATCATGATTTAGCAATGCGATGCCATAAATTGGGAGCATTAATGATCTATGATAAGGGGTGTACAATTCTTCATCACCGCGCACCTTCTGGTGGATTGCGTACTCATAAAGCAAGAGTCCATACTTGGAGCAAATCCAAAAGCGATCTTTTCCTTATTTTACTACCCACATTTTCCGAGTTTTATCTCATGCGTAAATATTATAATGAAGCTCAAGTTAAAGAGGAGTTGGCAACCAGAATGTTTTCACTTTTTTTTATTCACGGTGCATGGGCAAAAAGAGTTTTTAGATTGTTAGTTGTCATTATTAAATATCCCTACATCAAATACCAAATGCATAAAAGAAATAAATGGTCCAAACGTAAATTAAAATCAATAAATTCCTTATGAGTAAATTATTGAAATATGTAAAAGGATTAAAGGTTAAATATTTTTATAAAGAGAAGGTATACAACGTCAAATTATTTGGACAAGAACTGAAACTAATTAAGGGGACTTTGCAAAAAGTTGATTATGATGATGCTTGGTTTTACTATCTGGCTAAAGAAAGTAAAGTGTTATTTGATATAGGAGCGAATATTGGTTACACGTCTTTGCTTGCAGCCCTTGCAGGTAAATTGGATAGAATAGTTTTAGTTGATCCTAATACTGAAGCACTGGCATGGGCGGTCAAAAACTTATTGAGAAATAGGCTTATAGACAATTGCATTTTTAACACCAGTCTGATTACTGATAAAGTTGGAGATCACGTACGGTTTTATACTTCAGGTGCGGGTGCGGCTGGAAGTATTTTTAAAGATCAGGCAGAGACAGCAAAGATTTTTAATGAAAGTATTTGGGTATTCACTCAAACGGTTGATGCTTTAGTAGCACAATATAATTTGGTTCCAGATTTAATAAAGATTGATGTGGAGGGGGCCGAAGTTACGGTGTTAAACGGAGCTGTATCTTTGGCTAGATTAAACAAAACGCGGTTCATGGTAGAAATGCACTCAAATCCCGATTTGCCGATGATTAAAAATGCGGAAATGGTATTGGAGTGGTGTAACAGCAATGGGTATAAGGCATGGTACTTGAAATTAGGTAAAGAACTCGTTGGAGCTGATCAAATTGCTAGCCGTGGACGCTGCCATTTATTATTACAACCGGCTGGGTGGCCATACCCTAATTATTTACGTGGAATTCCCCAAAGTGCAGAGTTGCCATTTTAACCTAAAGTCAGAATATTTCATTGGAAAATTAGGTAGTACACGATTTTTGTGATTCAGTACGCTTCATGCTAACAAAACACCCACTTATAGGCCTTTCGTTACACGTTTTCTTGGGTGTCGCGATTTACCTGCAACCCAGCTTAGGGTATATATGGTTGAGTTTGGTGATACTCTTGGCATTGTATGACATCCTTGTTAATAAAGACAGGATGTATCAAGCCGGAATGTGGGCGGCTTATCTTGCGGGATTGGAGGTATTGTTGAGAATGACAAAGACTTCGTTCTTCTGGGAAGGGGGGAAGTATGGTATTATTATGTTACTGTTGCTTGGTCTTACTTTCTCTGTTAGAAAGAAAACCCCAACCTTCCTTATTTTTTTTATTCTCCTTCTCCCCTCTATTAGCCTTTTAAATTTTAGTGACATCGCGGAAGTACGGGACTTTGTTTCTTTTAACCTTTCGGGGCCATTGTGTCTTGCTGTTTCAGCTACTTATTTTTACCGTATTACTTTAACATCCAATCTCATAACAACCCTCGTTCGTTATTTTGTATTTCCGATAATCTCAATCTTGGTTTATTTATCACTGAAAACACCTGATGTCAGTGATATTGCCTTTAGATCGAGTTCCAATTTTGCAGCATCAGGAGGGTTTGGTCCAAATCAGGTTTCATTGATATTAGGCATAGGTATTTTTTTAATTGTTCTTTTAAACTTTTACAACCTAAGCCTGTCAGGTATCAAAATCATTGACTATGGATTAACCGGTTTACTACTGTTTCGAGCCTTTGTCACTTTTTCAAGAGGGGGCGTGTTTGGTGCAGGATTGGCAATTTTAGTTCTATTCGTTTCTTTTTTTTGGAGTAACCCCCATCGATTAAACGTGCGGTACATTATACTTTCATTAATTGTAGGAGGGGTTTTGTTGTATGTATGGGACTATGCAAATAAGATTACGGAAAGTACACTCACTTATCGATACGAATCAATTGATCCAAAAACGGGAATGGAAAGAGATATAACTACAGGAAGAGAATTGCTATTTTTGAATGAGGTTGAAATGTTTGAGGAGAACCTGGCATTTGGTGTCGGTCCTGGTATGGCATCAAAATATCATGAAAAACAGTTTGGTCAGCTAATAGCCTCCCATTCGGAATATAGCAGAATGATTTCTGAACATGGATTATTTGGCGTATTAGCACTACTTATTCTGGTTATAGCACCCTTAAGGCACATCCTTAGGGAAATAAAAATTGCAAGACCCTTGCTGGTGGCGATACTAATTATCTCGCTGTTTTCAATGCTCCATTCAGCCATGCGCTTGGGAGCAATTGGTTTTTTATATGGATGGGTATTTTTAATTGTACCACTTTATAATATGAAAGTAAGTCCTAACCCTAGGGTTTAAAAATGCTTATAAATGAACAAACCCTTGTAAGAGATTGCATTCAATGGGATGTTAAGAATTGGAGCCAGTCATTGAAGTATTGGCAACCAATCCTTGATGCTATGAATGATAAGAATAATGGGAGAGTACTTTGTCTTGGAGAACGTGACGGTGGCCTTACTTTGTGGTTTGCATTATTAGGATTTCAGGTCGTTTGCACGGATATATATGGTATTACTGAATCAGCTAGAGAGCTGCACAAATCGTATAATGTAAGCCATAGGATTAGTTATAATGAAACTGATATTTTTAAAATTAATTTTCCTACGGATTATTTTGATATCGTTGCTTGCAAGTCTGTAATCGGTGGACTTAAAACCACCTATAGTGATTCCAGGACGCGTACTCTGGAAAATCAAAAATTAGCGACTCTTGAAATAAATAGAGTTTTGAAAAACGGAGGCTTTTTTCTCGGAGCTGAGAACTTACGAGGTTCCCCCTTACATCAGTTGTATAGAAAAAAAATAAAAGGAAAGAGGATAGGGTGGAGACATCTTTCACGCCAGGAAGTCACATGGTTATTTGCTGATTATTCATACCTGAAGCATCGGTCTTTTGGGTTTGTAGGAACTTTTTATAAACGACATTTTGTCAACTCGATTGGTTATAACCTGGATAAGCTTCTTAGTAAAATTCTTCCTCACGATTGGTTATACATTGACTTTATAATTGCTAAAAAGTAAATGAAGTATATCATTTGAAAAAGAAAAGAGTAGCAATAATGTCTTCTGAGTTTCCTCCCGGACCAGGAGGAATAGGCAATCACGCTGAGAACTTAGCTATATATCTCTCAACCCAAGGACTTGAAATCTTGGTTTACGCTGCGGCTAGGAATGAATTTCCTCATCGCTCACATGATGAAAGCTTCCCTTTTTCTATTACGAGATATAGTGTAAGTAGCCATTTGTTGGCAAAACTATATTCTAGTTGTAAGTATCTGTTTACACATTCCGATGTAAGTTGTATTGTATTATCAGGGCAGATGCAATTATTACTTGTATTATTTATCAAGTTGTTCACACGAGCGCAGACTGTTTGTGTCATCCATGGAAGCGAGTTTGGAAATAATAGAATTTTAAATAAGATACTTAAAGTAGCATTCAATATTTCGGATCATGTTGTTGCTGTCTCTGACTTTACCAGGTCAAGGATAAACGCCATAGGTTATAATGGCAAAATAAATATTATACCAAATGGTATTGTCATTAATAAAAGCTCATTTCCAATTAAGCAGCCACCAAGGGATGGTGTAATCAATTTGGTTACGGTTGGATCTCTTACTAAAAGAAAGGGACAATACAATGTCATTAATGCATTACCCTTTTTGGTTCCTCACTATAGCCGCATTGCATATCATATGGTTGGAATTCCTGTTGATGAAGAGGAAATAGTTCAATTGGCCAAAAACCTAAATGTAGAACAGCATATTAAAATTCATGGGGCAATGAGTGAAGCAGATAAGCTTAGTCTTCTTAATGATTCAAGTATCTTTTTGATGCTAAGCGAAAACCTACCAGATGGGGATGTTGAAGGTTTTGGAATTGCTATTCTGGAGGCAAATATTTTAGGTATTCCAGCAATTGGATCTATCGGAACAGGGGTAACCCAGGCAATTAATCACGGAATAACGGGTCAGTTGGTAGACCCAAAATCACCGATTCAAATACAGAAAGCCTTAAGCGTTATTTTGTATAATTATCCAACATACAGTCACAATGCGATAGAATGGGCCAAGATGCATAATTGGGAAGTGGTGGGTGATCGTTATTTTGAAATCCTTTCTGTGTAAATATTCCTCTTTTGAGTTCATCCGAAGCTAAAAAATCCTTACTAATAATCTCTGATACTCCACTAATAGAAAGTAACAATCGGTTATTCATATTCGAGCCTACTTTAAACGAGATTGAAAGTATATCTCATTTATTTAGAAAAATTGTTTGGGTTACTTATTTGAGAAACGACCCTAAGATGGATTTATACAAATGTGTAAGCCCACCTAATATTGTTATAATTCCTTTTAGGCACAGTAGGGGGGGAGCCTCTTTGTTAAAAAAGATTAAGATACTTTGCACGTTACCGGCCCAGTACTTTTTTATTTGGAAAGAATTAAGAAAACATGACGTAATTCACAGTAGAGGGCCTTCCGTACCTGCTATAATCGGTATTATTCATTCTTTTTTTGACCGCAAAAGAATTTATTGGCATAAATATGCTGGAAATTGGGCTGAAGTAAATCCCCCAATTGCATATAGGTTACAGAGATGGTTATTGAAGACCTTAGACAAGAACAATATCAGAATTACCATCAATGGAAATTGGACTAATCTTCATAGTAGATTTATGAGTTGGGAAAACCCTTGTATAAGTAAGGAGTTACTAGGTAAGAGTCGGCTAAATGGAAATTATAAGTTTAATGGGGGGAAACTCAAAATTTGTTTCGTAGGCACTTTGGACGTTAATAAAGGAGCAGTGAGGCTTGCAAAAGCATTGAATGGAGAAGAATTTAAAAATCACATTGAGGGTGTCTGGTTCATAGGAGAGGGCACTCAAAAAGAGGAGCTTAAAAATCTAGCTAAAAGTTCAGCTGTTCCTTTCAATATATGTGGTGCAATGGGACGCAATAAGATTTTTACCGAGATATACGCTGCTTGTCACCTATTAATACTCCCAAGTAAATCAGAGGGATTTCCAAAGGTTGTTGCTGAAGCAGCGGCTCACTTTTGTATTCCAGTCGTGACAAAAATGTCATCATTGGATCAATACATTGAAAATGAAATAAATGGTTTCTTCCTTCAGGACTCTACAACTGAATCAATTAGGTGTGCATTCAGATCTATAATAAATAGAAAAGAAGATTTGCCCTTGATTGCTAATAGCTCATTTCTGCTAGCGGAAAAATTTACATACACTAGATTTTGTGAACGTGTACGCAGCGAAATTATTTAAACAATTCGTGATTATTTTATCCAGGTGGCTTTGATCCGTATTTGCATTATTGGTCCAATGTTATCAGGTTCAGGTTATGCAAAAACTCAAGGAGAGATTTTGGCGGAAGCACTATCACTCATAGGATATAAAGTGACTACAAAATCAAGTTTTGTAAATAGAGTCATTCGATTTATTGATACAATTTTTTATTTATTGATAAGAAGAAGAAATTATGACATTGTGATTATTCAAATATATGGAGGATTAAGTTTTGTATTGGAGGATATCGCAAGCGCTATAGCTCGTTTTCATAAAAAGAAAATAATTATGACCTTGCATGGAGGTGCACTTCCATCATTTTTAATTGATAAACAGACTTGGGGTAGACGTGTCTTTAGTCGAGCCACCTATATAACAAGCCCTTCGAGCTATCTGATTGATAATTTATCATTTCTATCCTTAAAGATGATAGAAATACCAAACATTATTGACCTAAAGGATTACCAATTTAAAGATAGAATTTCCTTTGATCCAAAACTCTTTTGGATGAGAGCTTATCATGAAATTTATAATCCATTGCTGGCGCTAGAAGTCTTTGATCGTTTATGTGTAGTATATCCCAATGCAAAATTAACGATGGCCGGTCCTGATATGGGACTTTTGAATGAGGTAAAGAAAAGAGCAGCTGTCTCAAAGAACTATGACAATATAGAAATCCTAAACATTATAGATCTTGGTATGAAGCAGCACATCGCTGCTAATCATGACATTTATTTAAATACCAATTTGATTGACAATACACCCGTTTCAATGATCGAGATGGCGGCATTCGGCCTTCCTTTAGTAAGCACAAATGTAGGCGGTATACCGTACCTTTTTGAAAATGGGCGCTCCGCATTATTAGGTCACTCTCAGGATCCTGATGACCTGGCAAAGTGTGCTACACAAATAATAGATAATCCTGAATTGGGCAAAGGGTTGGTTCGTGAAGCTAGAAAAATCGCTGAGAAATTTGATTGGAGTAACGTCCAAGTTAAATGGAATAAGATATTGACTCTATAAAATAATGTGTGGAATTGCTGGCCTGTTGTATTTTAGAGAAAAAATGGTCGTTGATCATGAGCTTCTGGTTGCTATGCGTGATACAATGTTTCATCGGGGCCCGGATGATGCAGGTGTTTTTATAGACAAGGAAGTTGGTCTTGCACACAGGAGATTATCCATCATTGATTTAAGTGAGAAGGGAAAGCAACCATTTCATAGTGCTGATAATAGGTACACAATAACTTTTAATGGAGAGATATTTAATTATAAAGAACTAAGAAAGGAACTTGAAGCTACAGGGGCAAGATTTGTCTCAGACAGTGATACAGAAGTTTTGCTTCAACTTTTTATAGTATATGGCGAAGGGTGCCTTGAGAAGCTAAATGGCATGTTTGCTTTCGCAATTTGGGATTCTTTTAAACGCGAGCTTTTTTTGGCACGTGACCGTGTTGGAATCAAACCTCTTTACTATTCGATTTATAATAATTCATTCTTTTTTGGATCCGAACCAAAGGCGCTATTTAAAGTAGGGGTTGACCATCAGGTCAATATAGGTGTAATGCCGGAGTTATTATTATTTAAGTACGTAGCTGGAGAAAATACGGTGTTTCGCCATGTGAAACGTTTACTTCCTGGTCATTTTATGACTGTTAAAGATGGGAAACATCAGGTCACGCGGTGGTGGAACTTGCCAGAAATAATTAAAAAAAATCGGGAGCAATTGCCAAATAAACCTTTTGAGTGGTTTGAAGATATATTTTACTCATCGGTAAAATATCGTACAATAAGTGATGTGCCAGTGGGTGTTATGTTGAGTGGCGGTCTTGATTCAAGTAGCATTGCAGCTGCTTTACATAGAAATGGAGAGACAAATATGACGGCATTCACTTTTGTATTTGATGACCCGTTATACAACGAAGGTCCACTGGCAAGTCAGGTTGCCAATAAGTTTGGTCTTAAATTAAATGAGATCGAACTGGCTGCAGAAGATTTGACAAAAGCATTATCCGAAGCTGCCTGGCTATATGATGAACCCTTAGTGCATCAAAATGATGCTCAAATGCTTGCACTCTCCAAAGCGGCAAAGAAACAGGTTTCTGTACTCCTATCAGGCGAAGGTGCCGATGAGTTTATGGGAGGATACGTGAGGTATAAACCATTAAATTATTATCGTTTTTTGCGATTGGCTGGGATGTCTACCAGGTTTTTAAAATATGCAAATACGGGAGGAATTGTTAATCGTTTTGATAAACTGAATCGATACCTTACGGATGATAGAATTAAGAGCTTGGTTCTGCTTAATGCTTCTAGTGTATTTCCGTCAGACTTAATGAAATACGGGATTAGTGTAGACATAAGTTCATTCGCTTATCGGAACACTGTCTTGAAGGAGGCGATTGATTTGTATCCTTCTGAGCCCGCAAGACAGGCTATGTATATGGATCTCTTTATTCATATGTCTTCAGTATTGGATCGCAATGATAGGATGACCATGGGGGCAAGTATTGAATGTAGGGTGCCATTTTTAGATTACAGATTGATGGAAATGGTACCAGCTTTACCAACTAAGAACTTACTAAAAGGTAAAAAAGGTAAGTATTTGCTCTACAATAGTGTAGCCAGGCAGCTTCCTACTAGTGTGCTATCTTTTAAAAAACTCGGGTTTAGCGTTCCTTGGGATGAGTATATGAAGAAAGATGAAAAATTTAGAGAAAGTTTAAGCCAGATTGAATCAGGGTCCCTAATGGAGTTTTTCCCTGAATTGAATATAAACAAGTTGCTAAATGAATATAAAAGTGATAATAATTTTGCTTCTACTATGCTTAAGCAGTTACTAATGGTTAATAATTGGAAGGAAAGCTATTTGGATAGAATTTGATGGGCGGAGTTCTTGATAAAGTGTATGCGAATTTGCCAGTATCAATTCAGAATTTTGGTATATCAACTTATGGCTACACCTGGAATAAGAGAAGATTTGGTGGTATTTTTCAAAATGAATTAAATCAATTCAAGGATAGAGAGAACTTCTCACGTCTACAATGGCGGGAGTATGAAAATGATAAACTTAGCAGATTGCTAATTCATGCTTTTAATACAGTGCCTTTTTACAGGGCCTCCTTTAGTCAAAATGGTCTTGGCGTTGCTAGTCTTAAAAAATTAAAATCAGATAGTTTACATCAGCTCCCTTTTCTGGAAAAGAGTGATTTGCGTGCGTTTTGTAAAACCACATTGTTATCTTCTAAATTGGAAAAGAGTGGGCAATTCTTTGCGAGCAGTGGTAGTACGGGCACCCCAACTCAAATTCTATTCTCACATCCAATGCATCAAAGGTGGAGCGCAGGGTTTGAAGCACGCATACGCCATTGGGCAGGGGTCGACCGTTTCACTTCTCGAGGTACTATTGGAGGAAGAAGAGTTGTTCCTGAGGGAGCTGCTAGACCCCCTTATTATAGATATAATTTTTTTGAAAAGCAGACTTATTTTTCGGCCTATCACATCTCTGCGAAGAATGCGGTTGATTATGTTATGGGAATGAAACGTCATCGCTGTGAATACATGACGGGTTATGCAATGAGCAACTATTTTTTGGCCAGATTCATTAAAGAATCGGGTCTCGAGGCGCCACACCTGAAAGCGGTGATTACTTCTAGTGAAAAATTGACAGCTGAGATGCGCGAGACTTTCAGGCAGGTTTATCAATGCACATCATATGATAGTTGGAGTGGATTGGAGGCTTGTGGATTGGTTTCGGAATGTGAACATGGATCATTACATGTCAGTCCGGATCTTGGGATAATTGAAGTGTTGGATGAGCTGGGCAATGAAGTAAAACCTGGCGAAGTGGGTGAAGTGGTTTGTACAGGATTGGTCAATTTTGATCAACCATTGATTCGCTATCGGATTGGTGACTTGATGAGACGTGGAGTAGATGATTGCAAATGTGGAAGGGAGATGCCGGTAATCAGTGAGATTGTTGGAAGGGTGGAAGATACCGTAGTTGGTATGGACGGAAGAGAAATGGTGCGCTTCCATGGTATATTTATCGACTTACCCAACCTTATTGAGGGTCAAGTAATTCAGTGGGAGCTTGATCGCATTGAAATAAAAATAGTGTCTAATGGAAGGTTTTCTAAACAAGAATCTGAAATAATTAGAGAGAGGATGATCAGCCAATTGGGGGGTGTAAAAGTTGAAATTCACGAAGTAGAATCAATTCCACGTAATGCGAACGGCAAATTCAAATCTGTAATATCTCACGTTCAAAGGGCAAATCGTTAAGGTTCTCATGCCTAGTATCACAATCCTTACACAATACTATCCTCCCGAAACGGGAGCTCCTCAAAATCGATTACATAGCTTAGCTAAATATTTGAAGAAAAATAGTTGGGTAGTAACCGTTGTCACTGCGCTCCCGAATTATCCTACAAATGAAATCTTTAAAGGATATAAGAGGCGTATGACTTTAAATGAGAAGATCGATGAAGTTTCAGTTTTTAGAACTTGGCTTTTTGTAAGCAGTTCTAGAAATGCATTTTCTCGAATATTAAATTACTTCTCCTTTGTAATCACATCATTTATTAAGTTGTTGTGGCTACCTAAAACAGATTTTTTATTCTGCGAATCGCCACCATTGTTTTTGGGAATTACAGCGGTGGTGATGGCGAAAATAAAAGGTGCGAAACTGATCTTCAATGTTTCGGACCTGTGGCCGGAATCAGCGGAAAAATTGAATATTGTTACAAATAAATGGATAATAGGTTTTGCTTATCGTCTGGAGGCTTGGATATACAGAAATGCGGACCTAATTTCTGGACAAACTAAGGGTATTGTATCAAATATTCGGTCTCGATTTCCTCAAAAAAAGGTGGTCTGGTTTCCGAATGGAGTTGATTTGGATTTTTTTAATCTAAAGGAGGCTAAAGTTTCAGCGCTTTGGAGAAAAGAGTTATCCATCCATGAAGGTGATTTTGTCCTTCTGTATGCAGGCATAATTGGTCATGCGCAAGGTCTTGAGGTAATTTTAAAAGCAGCAGAAATCCTTAAGAATTTGCCGGTGAAATTTGTTGTCGTTGGGGATGGACCAGAGAAGGAAAATTTGTTAGCGTTGTCCAATAAACTGAAATTATCCAATTTGATATTTTACCCCAATCTATCAAAAGATAAAATTCCTTCTTTAATACAAGTGTGTGACGCTTATATTGTTCCATTAAAAAAACTCGATATTTTCAAGGGGGCCATACCTTCTAAATTGTTTGAGCCTTTGGCATTTGCGAAGCCAATTTTGCTAGGTGTAGAGGGTGAAGCAAAAGAATTATTTATAGACGATGGAAAAGGTGGTTTATTTTTCGAGCCTGAAAATTTTGAGGATTTGACGGATAAAATTCAAACCTTGTATAAAGATAGGGAACTAGCAAAATCGCTAGGTAAAAAAGGAATGGAATTTGTAGTGACAAATTTTGATAGAAATAAAATTCACGAAAATTATTGTAGGATTCTTAGTTCAATTTGATCTTATGAAAATCCCCTTCTCCCCACCCTACATCGATGACGACATCCGAAAGGAAGTGTTGGAAGCCTTGGATTCTGGTTGGATCACTACGGGCCCAAAAGCACAGGCGTTGGAAAAACTTACGGCTGAGTTCGCTGCAGTGGATTTTGCCAACTGTACCAACTCGGCTACCTCCGCATTGATGTTGACCTTGCATTGGTTCGGTGTCACCCGTGGCGATGAGGTAATCATTCCTGCCTATACCTATGCCGCCACTGCCCTGGCAGTCATGCACTTGGGCGCCACCCCGGTAATGGTGGACTGCGGTCAGGATTTAAATATCGATCCTGATAAAATAGCAGATAAAATTACTACCAAAACAAAAGCCATCATCCCGGTAGACATCGCAGGCTGGCCTTGCGATTACCAGTCTATATATAGGGTGATAGAGAAGGAGGCCTCAAAATTTGTTGGTAATACGGATACACAAAAGAAACTCAACAGAATATTGGTACTGGCTGATGCCGCTCACTCCATTGGGGCAAAATACCATAACAAACCCGTGGGTGCTCTGGCGGACATCTCAGTGTTCTCTTTTCATGCCGTAAAAAATGTAACGACAGCAGAAGGAGGGGCCATCTGCCTCAATATGCCCGCTCCTTTTAACAACGAGCAAATCCACAAAACCCTCAAACTCTGGTCCCTCAACGGCCAGACGAAAGATGCGTACACCAAAACCCTGAAGGGAGGTTGGAAGTACGACATCGTTTATCCGGGCTTTAAGATGAATATGCCAGACATCTGTGCGGCCATCGGGCTGGCTCAGTTGCGCAAATACAATGAACACATTTTAAAAGAACGCAAAAGAGTCTTTGACGCTTACATCTCCGCTTTCTCTCAGCATCAATGGGCCATATTGCCTGCTCAGGATACAAGCGAAAAAACAGGTTCCTATCACTTATTCGCCCTGAGAATCAATGGAGTTACAGAAACCCAGCGGGACAAGATGATAGAACACATTACAGAAACAGGAGTATCCGTCAACGTCCACTTCCAACCGCTTCCTTTACTTTCTGTTTTTAAAGAAAGAGGTTACAACATTAAAGACTTCCCGGTCGCATACGATA
>JBATLM010000276.1:0-2838 GCA_049289315.1 Cyclobacteriaceae bacterium | reverse complement strand
CTCATACACCATCTCGGTGGCTCGGTCAGCCGTTATTCGCTGTAATTGTAGTTCATAGATGGGCTGCAACTGTGGCAAGTGCCATAATTCCTCAGCTAAACATCGAAGGAAAAAAGTTACTGCTTGGTCTAGCTGACCCCGATCAAAATATTCAGGAAGCACATCATCAAAGTGAACAAGCACCTTTTCTCTATCATCCTCCAGAAAACGACCGGGACGTTGAATCATGTGCAACAATGCTTTTCGTACGCTTGCTATACCCCAAAAGTCCTTATCGCTAACAATGGCAGTAACTAAATCACTATCTTGAGAAAAATACTCCTGTGCAAAACGTTGCGTAGCCTGCTTGATCCCTTCATCAAATGCAGCTTGAAAAGAAGCATCAGATTTCAGCTTTTTAATAATGTCGCTTGCCTCATTACCTAATATTTTCTTGGCTTGGTCTGAGACTAGCTCAACCATACTATCAAAGAGTTGCCTTTTAACCTCATCAGACAACCAGCCCAATACATCTATCTGAATTAGATTCATCTGATTTCCCCCTCTCTTTCCTCTGTACTTGGTTAAGTTGTCCTAACGTCGGGTTCAGTTGCGCTGGCGCTGTCAGCCATTGAATGAATCGCAGCCAAGACGCAAACCGTCCGAGGACTCGCGCCAGCGTCAACTGCAAACTTTGTTAGGTCTCTTCGCTTTTCTGAGCAACAATTTCCAACGCCTTTGCTCCAAGCGACTACCAAAGACCAGGTCGGATTGGGCACTGGCAGTTGCCTATGATTTTGACGAAAGACGGCCGTTCCCCTTTCAATTGTCATGGAAATACTTATCAATCACTTGAACATTTCAATTCAATGCTTTCCACAATTTCATTTGCTTCAGCATTCAATTGGTCGTTATTACTGGCATAAGTATAAATCATCGCAAAATTATCGGTGCATTTTACCGCACGCACTTCAACTATTCGGAATAGACTTTCATCTCGAATTTCTTCTTCATTCTTGTTTGAATCTTCTGATAATGGTGAAGTTGGTATTGAAATGATCGCTGTGGTAATTTCGTAATTCTCATGTTCCAATTTAATTGGATTTTGAACAATAGTTAACGAATCTCCATAGAAGTGGGTCGCTAATCTATCAATATTTGCTTCCACTCCTTCTTCGGGGGAAGAAAATGAAAACGGTTGAATTTCTATAGTCACTACATCCTTGTTCAATATTCCTTTTTCAGCTCGTAGTACAATGGTGCCAGTTCGCTCCACGTAATCTGCTTGCCAATTGCTAGGTCGTTTCAAACTTAAACCACCAGAAAAACCAAAATCCTCAAATTTTTGCTCTACTGTTTGCGATTTGCACCCTACCCAAAACAGTATTGCAATAAAAAATAAGATACGCGCACTTTTGAAACCCTCCATAAATTCACGCCTCACAGATAAGAGTGGTAATATGATCCAAATTAGAATGTGCCGCAATCAATCTATGTAAAGCAAGCAATTGAAGCAATATTTTTTGACTTTAAGTGCTTGGCTCTTTTAGGTATCATTGCAAGCTAATCCAACACCTAACGCCACCATCAGCCGCGCTGGCGCGGGTCACCAAAACCTTTGCAAATCACCAAATAGGTAGCCGTCCGAGGCATCGCGCCAGCGTCGGCTGCATGGGTTGTTAGGTCTCTTTGCCTTTCTGAGCAACAATTCCCGATGCCTCTGCCAAAACCGACTAGACAGCATTCTCTACCGTTCAGAAATATAAACTTCTGCTTTCTGTATTCAGCCTATACATCCGCCCAACTGCCTCTATTTGTCCAGATCAACAATCTGAAATTGTCAGCCCATATTGCTCCCGGCCCTGCAAGAACAATGCCATAATTTAGCCAAGCTGTTTCTTTAGGTAAATGTGCATCAATAGTGTATCGTTTCCAAGCAGTTGTACCTCGGATAGGGCGTCTGCTCATGTTATCAAATAGCAAATCAGGTGTGGTGTCTCCATCAGCACGTATCCACATGCCGGACCATTGGTCAACGTTATCTGTTTTTATGTCAGCTTCTATACGTATAGTTTTGTTTGCCAAACCATATGCAGGAAAGCGTTGCATCAATGAACCAAATTCGTCCTTTGTTGCAGAGTAATTCTGAAAAAGAACACACATACCACTTCCCTGTTCTCTAGGAACAACACGTATTCTATAATTTGCTGAGACGCCAGTAACAAATCCGCGACTATTGAACCAACCAGAAGGCTTATCATCTACCGTAAGCACTTCAAAACTTAAGTTCACTGGTCGTGCTACCGCAGGATACGGAACAAGTTCGTCTGCATTGCGCTGTTCAAGTGAAGGCTCGATTTTGCTCGGATCGGGCAGGTCCAAATTAGGACGAAACCTACGAATTGCTTCTACCAGTTCAGGAACTCGCCCTATTTTCTCGCAATACAGGATAATTTCTCTGGCCTTTGCCTGTTTATTGTTCCCAGTCAACCCATCAAAATCAATGCTTAAGTCAAAGCAAAGAGTTTGGAGTTCATCTAGACTGAACCCATTAAACAATGTTTCTCGCAGCAAAACTCTGTTCATAATTGCGCTTAATTTGTGTTGATAGTTGGTCAAATAGCCCGCCCTAACGCTACCGTCAGCCGCGCTGGCGCGGTTGACCATTGCCTCTGCCAATCACCAAAACGCAAGCCGTCCGAGGCATCGCGCCAGCGTCGGCTGGACGGAATGTTAGCCATCTTTTAAATAGTTTGTGTTAAATCATCAAAATATTTTATGTAATCAATGTACATTCCTGCTGTGATCTGCGCGTACTTCATCATTACCCTTCGTTCTTCTATATCAGGCATTGAACCA
>JBATLM010000275.1:0-15344 GCA_049289315.1 Cyclobacteriaceae bacterium | reverse complement strand
CAGTGACTATCACCGGTACTAACTTTACGGGCGCGACAGCGGTAAGCTTTGGCGGTACTGCTGCCACTTCTTATACAGTGGTGTCACCCACCAGCATCACCGCAGTGGTGGCAGCGGGAACATCCGGTGCTGTTGCTGTAACCACACCAGGAGGAACTGCATCATTAGCAGGATTTACTTTTATTCCAGCACCAACTATTACTTCCTTCACACCTACATCAGCAGCGAGTGGCGCAACTGTCACGATCACAGGAGCCAACTTTACAGGAACAACAGCAGTTAGCTTTGGCGGTACGGCTGCCACTTCATTTACCGTAGTGTCACCCACCAGTATCACCGCGGTCGTTGCCGCAGGAACATCAGGTACAGTTTCAGTAACCACACCAGGAGGTAACGCATCGCTGGCTGGATTTACTTTTATTCTAGCACCAATTCCAATGCCAACGATCACTTCCTTCACACCCACGTCAGCAACAAGCGGTGCTAGTGTCACGATCACAGGCACCAACTTTACAGGAGCGACAACAGTTAGCTTTGGCGGCACTGATGCAGCCTCTTTTACAGTCGATTCACCGACCAGTATTTCGGCAGTTGTCGGTAGTGGTGCTTCGGGAAGCGTATCGGTAACCACACCAAATGGCACAGTCTCCAGCCCTGGGTTTATCTTATTAACGAATTCTCCCCCCGTTATCGCTGCCAATGTTTTAACGGCTCAGGTAGAAAGTACCATCGCCATCAACTTAAGTGGATTCCTTAGTGATCCTGATAACAATTTGGATCTAGCCAGTCTGAGGATTGTTACGCAACCAGTCAGCGGAGCGCAAGCCAGTATCAATACGACTACGAGTGATTTGACAATAGACTATACAGGCGTATCTTTTTCAGGTACTGACAGGTTAATCATCGAAGTCTGTGACTTCTCAGGTGCTTGTGGTCAAAGCGAATTGGAAGTTGATGTATTTGGAGAAATCATTATACACAATGGTATCTCACCCAACAATGATCAAAAAAATGATTTGTTTATTATCAAGTACATCGATGTATTAGCTGAAACAAAGAACAATAAAGTAACCATTTTTAACCGATGGGGAGATCAGGTATTTGAAACGACCAATTACAATAACTCCACTAATGTTTTTCGGGGATTAAGCAATGACGGCAATGAACTGCCAAATGGTATATACTTTTATAAGATAGAATTTGTGAGTGGCAGGCCAGTGCAATCAGGCTACCTGTCGTTGAAAAAATAATGAAATTCAGCTTCTGGGAAAGTGTTATACAGAATGTTACCCACTCGCCATGTTCAGAATTACTGCTTTATAAACTTCCTGTACAAGTTCCCTGCTCGACTGGTTCCCTTTAATACATACATGCCTGACGGTAATGATCGTACATCTATTTGCATACCGCTATTACTGGAAGACGGTACATCCGGCACAGCAACCCGTTGACCTGTTAGTGAATAAATGCTGAACCGAAAGGAAGATAAACCCTGATCAGGTAAATCGATTGTCAAATAGTCACTTACCGGGTTAGGGTAGATTAAAGGAGAGTGATTTTCAAAATCCTCTACAGCGGTGATGGGATCTTCTTCAATGGGTATTGATAGGTCAAGAATACCCAAGGCTGTGCTTATTGTCGAACCTGGATGATTAAAGTATCCACCATATAAATACCTGTTGTTTTTCAATGCCATTCCAGTTATGACAGAACCACTGGCGTTGATATCTATGGGTCGATTTGATAATTGACCATGTGAAGTAACAATAAATGTCTTATTCACTTCCTTCTCATTGTACAAGGAAATATACCTCCCACTTACGATGGCGGCACCATCATTCATTATGTTGATATAATCTATTATGGAATAATCAGAATTATAGAGAATAGTATTAGATTGAGTCCCAGATCCATTGGTATTAAAGGAGGTATCCAATGAACCATCCTGATTAAGTCTAATTAATCCTCTGCTAACTTCTTGCTCATCGACTTTATCGAATCGACCACCTACCCAAATCTTACCATCAGGTCCAACGGTTAATGCTCCAACGGAAGGATTTGTATTCCCACTTAAGTCTAACTTTGATACCTTGAAATTTGGGTTGGTAGACCCATCGGGCAAATAACTATTTATCGAAAGATAAAAGGTATCCCCACTCTTAAATTCAGCAGCAATAAAAATGGTTCCCTCATTCGATTTAGTAAAACGATGAATGCGGTTTGGGTTTGAATCGGTAAGAAAAGGTTCTGGTACATTATTGTCAACTGTAAATATGTTAAGAAAATCAGATATTATGTGTTTACCATTTACAGTAGCAAAACCCCATACGCTTCCCAAATGTAAGGTTTGCTCAAATGAACCATCAGGGTTTAGTAAATGCAATCCGTTTTCAGGATAATCATCGGTAGGAAGAATATGACTACTAGCCACAATGATTTTATTATCTTCCGTAACTTCGATACTGCTTACATACTTGGTTGGAAATGGGTTAAAACTTTGATCTAAAGAGCCATCAAGGTTCAGGCGGGCAAGGTGTTCTGTGCGCACTCCGTCAATTTCATTGAATTGGCCGCCAATTAAAAGTTTATCATTTCCCTGTTGAGTAATGGCATTTATACTCCCGTTACTATAAAACCCCACGATGTTGAAGCTTTCATCGAGATCTCCCATTGTATTTAATTTGGCCAAGGAAGAAGTTTCTTCTGATTTAAACTTGCTAAAAATGCCGCCAATCAACAATTCATTGGTGTCATTGTATACCACATCATTGATTTGGCCATTTGACCCACCGACCAATTCAAATGTTTCCACATTTAATAAATATTTATAGAGGCTATGATGTCTCCCCGAAATACTTGATGCAAATACAAGCTCTTCACCTCTCCAATCCATTGCTTTAATAAATCTATATTCACCATAGAAATTCATAAAGACTCCATCAGCATCTAACATGATTAGACCATTGGCAAAATCATGGATTATAATTTGGTTATCGGTGACAGCAATTTGGTCATATTCATGATGAGGAACATTAACCATACTATTCAATACATCGATATCAAATTGAAAGGTGTCATCAGTCGACCCATCAGCATTTAAACGACTGATGGCATTGCCAAACCTTTCAATTAAAATTATTTTTTCTCCTTGAATTTTTATTTTATTGGCTGGAATAACATTAGATACATTGCTATTAAACTCAGTGTTCAAAACTCCTTCTGTTGATATACTTACGAGATAGGAAACTGGAGTTTCATTTATTTTGGAGAAAAATCCCCCTGCGATTATATTGCCAGAGTGCCAGGCTAAACTAGCTACGATTTCATTGGCTAAAAAAATGAACCCATCATCCAGCGAACCATCACTCTTTAGTTTAATGATTCTATAATCAAGATTGTGGTCACGTAAAGCCAGAAAAACTTCCCCAACATCGGAGACCAATACATCATAGATAGAGTTATCAATACCCACTGAGGGTATAAAAGTATCATCCAGACTGCCATCGCTATTGAGCCTGGCTATCCTGTTAATGGGCTTTCCATCAATAAAGTCAAAAACCCCTACTATAATGTATTTACCATCCGTTGTGGGAATTACCCTTTGAACAACACCGTCATTTGTGACCTTGGGTAATGCGCTTAAGTCAATATCTTGTGCAGACAGCCCGCTTTGAAATATCAGAAAAAGACAAAAGAACAAAAAACCGAATGGGAACCTGTTTTTGGGAAAATACGCCATAACCAAATGTAAGAATTTTGTTATCCTGATAAAAATAGCGGTTTTCTTAGGGGGAGACAATACCTGTTGGTGATAGTTGTAGTTGTTAGATTTCTCTTCGGATTTATACAGTTAATTAGAAATTTCAAATCAACCCATTTCTATAAGAATAGCCTATCAACTCCGCTGTATTGCTTACGGCTGTTTTTTTAATGAGATCGTAGCGATAGGTTTCAATGGTTCGAACACTTACTTCCATCTCCTTAGCCACTTCGATAGCAGTATTGCCTTTGGATAACAAAGTAACCATTTGAATTTCTCTTTTGGAGAAATGAATTATTGGAATGGGGTGGGTCATATTCCCCTCAATCCATTCATTGACATGATCATCAAATTGTGAAACATAATAGTAATCCCCATTCATTATGGATCGGATAGCATCTGTAATTTCCTTGTCACCTTCAAGTTTTGTCAAGAAACCCTTAACGCCAATTTTTAGAAAATTTAAAACAACCGGCAATTCGTCATACTGGGTGTACACCAGGATTTTGATGTTTTTTTTCTTATGTAGGATTTGCCTGGCTACCTCAAATCCATTTAGTTCTGGCAAAATATAGGCTATAATTATGAGATCTATTGAATGAGCCAATGCCAAAGCGACAGCCTGTGCACCGGTCTTTGCTTCAAGAATTGAATCAGCAAGATGAGTTCCTTCAAGGGCCTGAATCATTCCCTTACGGATCATGAAGTGCCCTTCAGCTATTAGAATATTGAGTTTCCTCATTGTAGGAGTAGGTCTTCCTTTTGCTTTGTTTTAAAACTATGGAAATTCTAATAGAAATACATGAATTTACCGTAGAAATGCGGTAAAGAATACAAATGCCTTTATATGGTTTTGATGAACAAATAATTTGAGTCTTCTATTTAGTTTCAATTCAAAATTTGGGAAAAAGGATAGTTATAAAATCCCTCTTATGGCGCAACAACATAAATGTGATTTATGGTAAAACAACTACTAACTTCATGCTTGGTTATATGTTTCACCTGGGCTGCCTTTGCACAGGCCCAACCTCAAGACATTGAGATTCAAAAGATTATTCCGCCAACACCCAATGCTGCGGGGTTAGGTAATTATGGTAATATTCCCATTGGGTTATACACCGGACAGCCGAATCTAAGCTTTCCAATGTACACCATTGCCTACAATGATATTTCTGTTCCAATTAATTTGACATACAACTATTCAGGCTTAAAGGTGGAAGAATATCCTACATGGGTAGGTACTGGATGGACCCTCACGGGCAACGGGGTCATAACCCGGCAGGTCAGATCGCTGCCCGATGAGACAAAGGCAGGGTATAACGGCTCTGAAAGGAATGGTGAAAAAGTGCTCGACTTTATTGCGAACGGTAATCACAACTCTACCATCAATTCATTTCTAAATGGAGTAGTTGGAGGGTTTAAAGATGCTGAACCAGATATGTTTGTACTTAGCATGCCAGGTCATTCTGTCAAATTCTTTTTTGACGAAACACAAAACACAACCACCACCAAGCAGGCAATCGTTAGCCCTCAACAGAGACTAAACATTATTGGTCATTTTAACTATACAGGTATATACAATGTTAGACCAGGGATCATTGAGAAATTTGTGATCACAGATGAGAAAGGGATTGTGTACACATTTGATATCACTGAAAAAGCCGCTGGTGTTGAGCCAGGGGACCAAGAAGCAGATTTTGCTAGCTCTTGGTATCTAAGCAGAATTGAAACCCCCAATGCCAACGTAATTACCTATGAGTACGCAGATCGGATATTGGATATGCCGGCTACAGTATTTGAGAGACGGGATATTCCAATTATCAATGGAGGGTCTCCGGTTAACCCTAGTGATACTTATAATCTGGTATACAACTATACGTCAACTAACGAAAAAATTCTAGAAAGAATAACGTTTCGCGATGGAATCATTGACTTTGTTGAAGGAGATGAACGATTGGATTGGACCTTTTCATACCCATCCAATAAGGCAAGTGAAAAGCCTAAATCGTTGTCAAGATTAAAAGTAACTATTGGCAGTAAGGTGATAAAGGAAATAAGATTTGCATATAGCTACTTTGGGACGGACTCAAGGTTAAGAATGGATAGTTTCCATGAATTAAATGATAGTGTATCAAAACCACCATACTTGTTTTCTTATAAAGACGGACTTTTTCCCTCAATTGGTCAAGAGTCCAGTTTGTTCCACCAGGATCATTGGGGCTATTATATTGGAAGTACAGATAATGGTTCACTTATCAATTCACTAATTCCCCCATTTAGTAAGTCATTCCAATTGTCGGACGGGTCTCTATTAGTAATTAATGTTCCGGGAAATAACAGAACACCAAATCTGAATTACTCATCATCAGGCTTACTTAAACAAATAACCTATCCAACGGGTGGATCAACCTCGTTTGAATATGAAGCTAATGATTATTGGGGATCCACTGAATCTGAATTCAACTTGTGCTCGGGAAACTTTCAAACTGTTAAAAAATCGGCCATATCTCTTACTTGGGGTGATCTGGTCGACACGAAAGAATTTACAATCACAAGCCCAACTTGTTTAAAATTCCAATACACTCTTGATGTGCCATGTATAGATGGAGAAGCTGGTGTAAGGATTGATGAAGTGAGCGGAGCTCCAATTATGTATCACATTGTTCAAAATAAAATGGCTGGAATGCAGCATAGTGATTACGGCCATGATGAAGGTGATCTTTTCTCCCTTCCACCGGGGACATATGCGCTAACAGCTTGGGGGATCAATGAAAATACTTGTGGAAGCCCAACTGAGTCGACTATTACCTTAAGTCAGATCGTTCAAGACCCTTCAGGTTACGCTAATTTACGTGCAGGTGGAGCGCGCGTAAAAGTATCTAAAGACTGTTCAGATGATCAGGATTGTGTAACCAAATATTATAATTATAGTGATCCGGTTAATGCAACACAGTCGAGTGGCGTAATTATAAACGATCCAGCCTATTTTTATCTACAAAGCGTTATTTGGGATCAGCATGTTACTCCTGCATATATTGGAAGTTCTCAGAGTTCCGTCCCGATCGCGGGTACGATGGGAGGAGTTATTGGCTATAGAAATGTAACTGTAACGGATGACATCTTACAGGCAAATGGAAAAACGATTTATGAATTTTCTTCCGCAGTCGAGCACCCAGATATGGGGAGTACAGACTATCCCTTTCCACCAAGAATTTCGAATGACTGGAAACGTGGTGCACAATTGTATAAAAAGGATTTTACTGATACTCAGATTATCTCAAATTTAATTGATGGTTATTGCGAAGATTTAACATATAATCGTCAAGTGGCTATTAAAACCAAAAAATTGGTAGATTATAGGACTGGCGTATACAGTGTTACTCTCAGTGATTTCGCCTTCGAACCTTACTCAATTAGCACTGGGTGGACAAATCTATGTTCCAAAAATCATTTAGAGTACAGCTATGTAGATGGGATTCAACAATTGATGACAACTCAAAATAATTTGTTTTATGAGAACCCTATTCATCAGCAAGTAACTCGAATTGAAACAACAAATAGTAAAGGAGAGATTCTTAAGTCTACTATGAAGTACATTGAAGATGTGACATCCGTAGTTGGGTTAACGCTAGGAGAACGAGCAGGTATACAAGCTCACCCAAACAAACTGGCGCTTGTTGAACAACAACAGTTCAACGGGACATCATTATTATCAACCAAACGGAATATTTATGATGGTCGAATTCTCTCTAAGGTGCAGTTTGCTACTGGAACAAATCAACTTGAAGATTATGTAAACTATAATGCATGGGATGATTACTATAATGTACTTAACTACTCCACACGGACAGGCGAAAATAAATCCTATATCTGGGACAGTTATGGGATGTACCCGTTGGCTGAAGCAACAAATGCCAATTATACCGACATCTATTTCACGAGCTTTGAATCCAGTGGCTCTCCATCTTTGGATGTAAATGGGAACAATCATGCTGTCAGTGGAACTAAAGTATTGAATAGTGGAGTCTTCTCTTTTCCTGGAAGCTATCAGCCTACAGATCCTCCAAACACATTGATGAGCTATTGGTATTGGGAAAATAATCAGTGGAATTTTAGTGGAGAAATTCCCTATACAAACAATATCACTACTTCTGCTTCAAAGCTGGATGAGATTCGTGCTTTTCCTAAAGGAGCTTTTATGACCACTTTGACGAATGAACCTGGGATTGGAACCACAGGAGTCACGGATATTAATAATCAGAGCATGCATTACGAATATGATTTAATTGGCAGGCTACTGTTTATCCGCGATCATGATGGCAATATTTTAAAAGAATACAAGTACCATTACCAAGGTCAAAACTAAGGATATGAAAACACAAAAAAATAAGTTTTTATTTCTGGCTTTGATATTGCAGTTCCTTTTGGGCGTTGGATTAGGAATTGAAAGGGCCTATGCACAATCAGCTTTAGTTAGCGGGCCTACTTCTGTTATGGTAGGTACCACAGTTACTTACACCATTGCTGTTTCGGGTGGCTTCATTCCAGGTAATGTTATTACTATTCCAAATTACGGGTCAGCAGGCTCTCCTTATCCCGGTACAAAAGCCAACTATTATAAAGTTGATGTTTATTGGTATGCGGCCGGATCATCAATAGTCAAGGTATTTGATGAAAGTGAAAACTATTCCGCTTCATCTAGTACCATTACAATTGGTACTCCTCCCGTAGGTCCGGTAACAATTTCAGGAGGTGTTTCTTCTCGATGTCAGGGGGGGGGTACAACAACCTTTTCAGCTTCTGCACAATTTGCCACAAGTTACTCCTGGAGTATTGCACCCGGAAGTGCGGGATCAATTTCAAATGGCACAGTAACATGGTCAACTTCATTTAATGGGGCTGCTACCGTTTATGTTACTGCCAATGGGAGTGGTGGATCGTCTTCATCGACCTCCACCAATGTGAATGTGTCAACACCTAATGTTGTAACAATTTCATCTAATCAACCTTCAACAATTTGTCAAGGAGATTATGCTATTCTTAGTGTTGCTGGTGTTTTATCCTATAACGAATGGGTAGCTGAAAGTACTGAAGGGACATTAGAATGGTATAGTACGACTTCAATTTCAGTAAGCCCCAATGTTACAACTACCTATACCTTCTACGGAACCACTACAACATGCCCCACAGCGGTTCAGACCAGTATTGTTATAAATGTAACCCCTCGGCCTACTATTCCAGAAGAGATTAACCCAATTGGCTTTACCACTCGATGTCAAGGGAAAGGCTCAAATACTTTCTCGGCTGTTGCAAACAATTACTCTTCTTCCTATTGGTGGATCACCCCCGATGCTGGCTCAATAAATTCCAGCGGTAACGTCACTTGGAATTCCGACTTTTCAGGAGATGCAACTATTATTTTTTCGGCCTCGGGTTGTAATGGATCAGGCATTTCAAGAGGCAAAGTGATTGCCGTTTACCCGCAGCCTAACGCGGCTGCTTCCAACCAAACTATTTGTTCCAATCAAACCACCTCAGTAATCATTACCAATCCAAATGCACTACCTGAAACAACCTATTCATGGACAGTATCTCCTGGTGCGGTAACAGGAGCGTCAGCTGGAAGTGGACCTCTCATTGCCCAAACATTAACCAATGCAACTGCAAGTGCCATTAATGTATTGTACAGTATCACTCCTCAGGCTGGCGGATGTAACGGCCCTTTAATTAACGTAATAGTAACAGTCAACCCAAAACCCCTTGCCCCAGTGGTAACTGGTGCAAGTCGGTGTGGTAGTGGAAGTGTCACCTTAGCTGGTACACCGGGAGCTTATGGAAATACCCTACGTTGGTACATTGATTCTTCAACAACAGACGTGCTATTTACCGGACTAAGCTATGATAGTCCAACTATTTTTTCAACTACGAATTATTATGTAAGCAGCTACGATAATACCACTCAATGTGAAAGTGCCAATCCACGAATAGTGGTAACAGCTACTGTTAACCCACCAGAAGAGTCGCCAACGCCACCTACAGCGCCAACCATTGCTGGAAATGAAAGATTTGGACCCGGCTCATTTTCGCTTGTTGCGTCTGGAGGAGAAACATATAGCTGGTACAATCCTTCCAACGCGATGGTATCAAACGATGCATTGTATAATACACCCACTGTTACTGCCACTACCACAAATTATGCCTACGCTAAAACCACTTTAAATAGCTGTGTAAGTCTACCTTCATGGGTTACTGTAAATGTATATCCTGATGTTTTAATTACGGCTACTAGTGATGCGGTGTTCCTAAATGAAAATGTAACATTGGATGCTGGATTTGATTACGCCACATTTGACTGGAGAAATGGTGGGGCTTCTCTGGGATCCTCCAGATATCTGGTTACCAACATACCGGGTAATTATAGGGTATCCGTTTCGTATGGAAATATTTCTACAACTTCCCCTGTATTTGTTTTGCACGATCAGCTTGGTGGGCTCAATGATAACTACATAGTGAGCAATAACATACAAATTCCAATTCAAGATGCTGCAATTATTAAGGATTTACCAATCGGGGTAAATAGTCAATCGATTCAATACTTTGACGGGCTTGGGCGGCCTAAACAAACTGTGGCAACGCAAGGATCCCCGGCAAAGAAAGACATCATTCAGCCAGTGGCCTATGATCAATACGGAAGAGAATCAAAAAAATATAGTCCGTTTGTATCAAGTGGTAACAATGGCCGGATCAATAGTGATCCATTAGGACTAAGCACCACATATGCAAATTCCCCGCAATTTGCTTTTTACAACAATGGAAATGCAGACAAAATTGCCGATGATGCCAGCCCGTTTACCGAAATCTTATTCGAAGCTTCGCCACTCAACCGCCCCTTTAAACAAGGCTCCCCAGGCACCGATTGGCAACCCGTTGATAGCGATCCATACAGCATCAATGACCACACTGTAAAAATGAGGTATGAGTTGAACTATGCCAATGATATTATTCTGTTTTCTTACGACCCAGTTAGCGAACTGATCAGTGCGGATGATGGAGGATCAATAAAATATTACGGGCCAGCGCAATTGGTTGCCAATAGGACCTACGATGAAGCCAATAACCAGGTAGTAGAATATGTAGATAAAGAAGGACGAACAGTTTGCAAAAGGGTCCAATATGCGGGAGATGTAGTCAATCAGGTATTCGCTAGTACCTATTACATCTACGATGATTTTGGCAATTTGGTAGTAGTCCTTCCTCCCGAAGCTGTAGCTAGTGCCCTTACTCAACTTATACAAAATTAGAACCATGGATAGACTCATTTTGGTAGTAATGTTTTTTGGAGTTTCCTTAGGGGTAAGAGGCCAGGATGTTTCCATGGTGAACTTAGAATGGAACGTGAAATCATCCTTTGATGTGCAGACAGGATTTATGGATGAAGGAGAAAGTAAATTGATTACACATGCTGATAAATCTATCGAATGGCTTGATTGGGATGGAACCACAAAGTATACCTTTCAAGTGTCTAACATAAGAGGACATTGGGTGGATGTGAATAGGTCTGGCTCCATAACATATAATATAAAAAGTGGGGAGTTAGAAGGCATACTATCTATTGAGCGATCGAATTCTAATTGGTTAGCTCGTATTATGCTCACCACAATGGAAGAACCTGTTATTTATGAACTTACCTTAAACAGCGTACAAAAGTTATGAGGTATATGAATCGAATTTTTGTTGGGTTACTGTTTTTATTCCCATTGTTAAGTATAAATGAATTATTTGCGCAATCTTATTTTGTGCAATGGCAGAACTTGGTTGGGGTTGATGTTCAAGATCAAAAGATCACAAGTACAGCAAGCACTGGTTGGGCCAATTCAGGAGCTTATTCACTGAATTCATTATCTGCTGGTCAAGATGGTTGGGTTGAAATTCGTATTCCTTTTCAAAACAATTTTGAAAAGATGATTGGTCTGGCGGATGCTGATGAAGATCAACATTACACTTCAATTGATTACGCATTTTACATTCAAAGCTCATTGTATATTTATGAAAAGGGTTCAAATAAATTGAACCTTGGCACATTCACTGCAGGAGAAATCCTACGTATTGAGCGCATAGGAACAACTATTCTGTATAAACGTAATGGCACAATTGTTTATACATCGACTGTAGCATCCAGTACGTCACTTAATGCCGATATCTCTTTCTATCGCCAGAATGCATACTTTGAAAATATGCTGGTTTCGTTTCCTGTGGTAGGGCAGCAGCCAGATGAAATTACATATGACATTGCATGGACAGATTTGGTCGGGGTATCTGTAGAGGGCAATACAATAACAAAAACTGCAGCTGGAGGTTGGGGCAATGGAGGAGCAGCATCAATAAACTTGCTTAATGCCAATACCGATGGGTGGATAGAATATCAAGTGGATGCGTTAAATAAATTGAGAACTTTTGGGTTTTCGGATACAAATACTGATGCTAGCTATAATACAATAGATTATGCATGGCATACGAATGGCACCGACTGCTATGTATTTTTAAATGGTAGTAATGTTGGAAATTATCCACTACAAGTGAATGATATATTGAGAATAGAACGCATCGGATCTGAGATGCTTTTTAAACTCAACGGTGTTACTAAAAAAACTGTAACAAATGTGAATACTGGATTCCTAATTGCAGATTGTGCTATGAGTGATTCCGGAGCCAAAATCACAAATACAAAAGCCTCCTTCTGGATCCCCTACCAGCAAGGCCTGGTTCCTGATCAATGGGAGTTTGCGGCACTCAAAGATATTTATGACTCACTTGGCGGCCCTACTTGGACCAACAAAACCAACTGGCCAACAATAGGAAATTGGCCAACATCTGCCACAGCAGTCGAGATGGATACATGGCATGGAGTTACAGTGGCGAATGGAGATATCACTCAGGTTCTTACAAATAACAATAACCTTATTGGAAAAATACCTTCATCAATTTCAAACTTATCTCAACTAACTCATCTTTATTTTTATAATAATTCAATAACTGGCGAAATTCCATCAACTATTGGAATGCTTACCAATTTACAGTTCCTTTATTTATACAATAATCAACTAAGTGGGAATATTCCCGCTGAAATCGGGAATCTAGAAAAATTGGTAAGACTTTATCTGCAGTCGAACAAGTTGACTGGTAGCATTCCTATAGAGCTTAATAATTTGAGCTCAATTCAATATTTTTTACTTAGCACAAATCTTTTATCTGGCGATATTTCAGATTTAAGTGGCTTATTAACCCTAGTTGAATTGAATGTTGGAGGGAATCCAAATTTTTCAAATGGAATAATTCCAAATTGGATATCAAGTTTGAGTAATTTGAAAATATTGAATCTAAGTAATACAAATAGAACCGGTGAGATTCCTTCTTGGATAGGAAGTCTCTCTTCATTAACTCATCTTTATTTGCATGTGAATCAATTAACTGGAAATATTCCCTATGAAATAGGGAGCATGGCTTCGCTACAATACTTATACCTTTACAATAATCAGTTAAGCGGAAGTATACCAAATAGTATTTCTAACCTTAATAATTTATTGTACCTGTACCTTGCATCCAACCAGTTGTCAGGCAGCATACCTTCTGTCTTAGGTTCAATGTCTAATCTTGTATATCTTCACCTAGGATCTAATAAGCTTTCAGGCTCAATCCCAAGCTCCATAGGTAATCTTAATAACTTAACACATCTATACCTTAATACGAATCAATTATCCGGAGCAATCCCTACTTCGCTTAGTGGACTGATTAAGGTGAGTATGTTATATCTTCACACCAATCAACTATCTGGTGAGATCCCCTCATCAATAGGAAGTTTAACAAAACTTCAATATCTCCAACTTGGAGGCAATCAATTAATTGGGAATATCCCCTCAAGCTTTTCGGGCCTCACCAGTATGAGATTATTCTATGCAAATAGTAATTTCCTTTCTGGAGATATACCTCCAGCTATTGGATCATGGCCTTTATTAAATGCTTTCAATGTGAATTATAATAAATTCAAAAGTCTTCCTAACGAAATTCTAAACAACCCCATCCTTACATCAGTGTCACTATATAATAATGAGGTGACTTCAATTCCTGATTTCTCATCTTATACCAACAGAGCAAACTTAGTTTTAGATGTTAGGGGTAATCGGATGAGTTTTTCTGAATTAGAAACTCTATACGGTGGTTGGATTAAGACGTTGCAGCTTACTGGACAAAAAACTATCAACGACATATCCCATGCCTCTATTATGGGCAGTCTCACAATCCCTGCCCGACCGCTAACACCCAATACTACCATCATCTGGGAAAAGCAGAATGGAACCAGTTGGGTGAATGTCAATAGCTCCAACGGAGACGCCACGGGGCAAACTTTTTATATCGCCAGTGCGTCTGCACAAGATGAAGGCGTTTACCGTTACAAGATGACCAATTCGGTGGTAACAGGAATGACTATCCAGTCTGAACCGATAACGGTAAAAACTGCTAAAGCATTTGCACTCGACAACTGGGCCTTCCAATACAAATACGATGGCCGCAATCGCATGACTCACAAGAAAGTGCCTGGCGCGGATTGGATGTATATGGTATACGATAGCAGGGATCGGTTGGTGATGACCCAAGATGGAGAGCAACGAAAACTAAAAAAATGGAGCTTTACTAAATACGATGTATTAAATCGTCCAATAATCACTGGGGTTTACACACACTCAAGTTCTGTCGATCAGCAAACCATGAGTGGTTTAATAAGTACTACACAGTTTTATGATGTCTTTGATGGGGTCTCACCAAATACGCATGGATATACAAACAATGTGTTTCCTAAAGGAGATCAACAAGGGACAAAATTTGAACCCTTTACAATCACTTATTATGACAATTATGATTTTCTGAGTGAAAATGAATTGTATGCCTATCGGCCGAATCTGGTAGAAGATAAGACCATTAATGGAGTAACGTATAGTCAGCCTGGAATCCCATTTTTTGGCACTCGTGGACAAGTTACCGGTCAGGACGTGAGGACATTAGGAAGTCTCACCTTGTGGGAGCGCCAGGTAAATTATTATGATGAAAAGTATAATCCTATTCAAAACTTGAGGGATGATCATAGAGGAAGTGTAGAAATAGCAACTCAATTATTTGATTTTACTGGTAAGCCCCTTGCTCAAAAGACAGTTAATGAAAGTACAACAGTATCCTGGCAAAATTTGGTTGGAATTGTTACGGATGGTAATGACAAACTGATTCGCCTGCAAGGAGTGGGATGGGATGCCGGGGCATCGTCAGTTGAAGTTTTAGCAGCAAATGAGGATGGATGGCTGGAGGTGACTGCTCCCCTTACCAACACCAATCAGATCATAGGGTTTTCAACATCAGACCTAAATCAAGACAAAAACACGATCAACTACGGGATATATTTTCAACAGTCTAATTATTATGTCTATGAAAATGGTATTCATAAAAAAACGATATATGAAGGAGGTGGGTCGAATCCTCTCCCAATGGGGGTGAACCCTGGAGATTTTTTTAGGATTGAACGCAAAGGAGGGGTTAT
>JBATLM010000274.1:0-23695 GCA_049289315.1 Cyclobacteriaceae bacterium | reverse complement strand
TTTTAATCCCTTTAGAACTTCACTATAAGCCGATCATCACAAACCGATTAGCTTTTATCTTATTAATTCCAATTTCTTACATCATTAGTACATTCTGTAAGCGAGGATTTTTTTTATAACTACATTCAACGGGGATTAAGTAATCTTGACTGATTATAATAACGCCTGAGAGGTTGCCTTTCTTTTTGAATGGTCACATTAATTAACTGAAATGATGTGAGATTGCAATGATGAAATTGTACATAGACAAGAGGGCTCTATTAGGATTTATAGTCGCTTTATTTATTCTGATTTTGCTAGGTTATTTTTCTTATAGAAACAATAATCAATTTTTAGAATCCAGGGAAATGAGTTTTCATGCCACTGAGGTACTCAATCACATTGAGCAAACACAAACCAACACCGTAAAGGTGGAGGAGATTCTCGCGAAGTACATAATGACCGGGGATAGCTCTCTATTGGGAGCCTATAATAAAGAAGTAAAAAAAGCAACCAAACACTACAATAGCCTTCGCGAATTGACGAAAGATAATCATTCACAGCAAGTGAGAATTGATTCCTTTAGAGTGGTTGGTAGAGGTAAATTTGAACTGCATAAAGAAATCATGAATGTTTATGGATCCTCTAGGTCTCAAGCAGAATCAATGATCAACTCAGATGCGAATAAAAACTATACAGCTAAGATATCTGCGGTACTGACGAGTATGCGCAGTGAAGAGAATAGATTATTGAATCAGAGGCTGATAAGTGGGCAAATTAGGATAAGGTATTTTCAGACCACTTTTGCGGTACTCATGATTTCTACCTTTTTCATTTTAATTGGAGTTTTTTTGGTAATTAATAACAGCTTTAAATCAAGATTAATAGCAGAGGAGAAGTCCCGTATTATTAACCTGGAACTTGAGGCGTTTACGTATTCGGTTTCACATGATTTACGAGCTCCTCTTCGCTCGATACGTGGGTTTACGGAGGTATTACAAGAGGAGTATGGTACTGTTTTGGGCAATGAAGGTAATCGGTTGCTTAATATTGTAATGCGCAATGCCAGTAGAATGGGGCAGTTGATTGATGACCTTCTCGATTTTTCAAGGCTAGGAAGAAAGACTTTGACTTTTTCCAAAATTCAAGTGCGGCAGATGGTCACCGAAATTATTCAAGAGTTAACTGTGCATGATCCGAGAAATGTAAAATGGGAGATTCAGCACATGGAGGATGTGCGGGCGGATGCTAATATGATGAGACAAGTTTGGACAAACCTCATTAGCAACGCTTTAAAGTATACAAAGAAAGTAGAGCTACCAGAAATTGAAATTGGAAGTTTCCCTAAATACGGAGCAACCGTTTACTACGTAAAGGACAATGGTGTCGGTTTTGATATGAAATATAGTGACAAGTTATTTAAGGTTTTTCAGCGACTTCACAATAACCAGGAGTTTGAAGGTACGGGTGTGGGCTTGGCACTGGTGCAAAGGATAGTTTCAAAGCACAATGGCAAGATTTGGGCTGAAGCAAGAGTAAACGAAGGAGCAAGTTTCTTTTTTTATATAAATAATCCTACAGTATGATTACTGACAAGCAAGTGGAAATATTATTAATTGAGGACAATCTGGATGACGCTGAACTGGCGATTCGGGCATTGAAGAAAAAGAACCTTGCCAATAACTTATTGCATATCAGCGATAGTGAGGAGGCACTTGAGTATTTGTTTGCTAATGGGAATAACAATTACCCAAAACTGATTCTACTTGATTTAAAGATGCCTAAGGTTGATGGTATTCAGGTATTAAAAAGGATTAAAGGTGACCCGGAGAAGAAGGTGATTCCCGTGGTAATGCTTACCTCATCAAAAGAAGAAAAGGATATTGTGGAGTCTTATAACCTAGGTGTCAATGCGTATATCGTTAAGCCAGTTCAATTTGATAAATTCCTTGAGGCTGTAGATCAGTTAGGTATGTTTTGGCTTTTAATTAATCAACCCCCAAAATGAGTTTAGTAAAACTCAAAAAGAGATTAAAAATATTATTCCTGGAAGATATTCTTGAGGATGTTGAGTTGGTGGAGCGCACCTTAAAGAAGGAAGGAATAAAGTTTGATATGGTTCTGGTAGACAGCAAAGAAGAATTCATAAATGCTATTCGAAATCATGTCTTTGATGTTATTCTTTCGGATCACACATTGGCTCAGTTCAATTCTTCTGAGGCCCTTAAAATATGTCGAAGGTTAGGGATTATGGCACCATTTATTCTGGTCACGGGATCTGTGTCAGAAGAGTTTGCAATTACGCGCATCAAGCAAGGTGCGGATGACTATATTCTTAAATCAAGTTTGCAGAGATTACCCTCTGCTATAATCAATGCATTAGGCCAACGAAAGCTCCAGTCGGAGCGCCTTGAAGCGGAGCTGGCTCTTAGAAATCAGAATGAAGAACTGATCAAGATCAATGAGGAACTGGATAGTTTTGTTTACAGCGTTTCACATGATCTTAGGGCACCATTGCTTTCTTTGCTGGGTTTGCTCAATATCTCTAGGATGGATGAAAGGCCCAGAGATCCTGCATATGATCAATACTTTGACATGATGGAGAAGAGTATAACGAAACTGGATGGCACGCTAAAGGAGATTCTTGATTACTCTAGAAATGCCCGGACGGAGGTGAAGGCGGTAGAAGTTGATCTAGTCAATTTACTGAAAAAATCTGTACAGAAATTGGAGCATATGAATGGGTTTAATGAGATCAAAATCTCTATAGACACCAGACGTATGCATTTACCATTTTTTTCTGATGCTTACCGCATTTCCGTTATTTTTGAAAACCTTCTTTCCAACGCCATAAAGTATAGAAACAATAGAAAGAATTGCTTCCTTCACATTACGTTGGACATTACTCAAAAGGAGGCGGTAGTCTCATTTGCTGATAATGGCATTGGTATTGATGAAAAAATACTTTCCAATGTTTTTAAAATGTTTTATAGAGGTACGGAGCAGAGTGAAGGAGCGGGGTTAGGATTATACCTTGTAAGAGAAACTGCTCATAAAATAGGAGGAAGTATTAGTGCCACTTCCCGATTAGGAACCGGCTCTACATTCGAATTTACGATTCCTAATATCTCTCCAGTTTAACCTTCAGCATCGTTCGATACTGAACAAAAACCGTTCGGAATAGCAACCCTTATCTAGGCATCACCCCATAATTTCCAGCTTAATACTCATTTAAATTTCTGGCACAATTATTAATACTACAATTAGGAATTAATTATTGGCTTAATGAAAAAATATCAACTAGGGGAGTTTGAGGAAATTGTAATGTTAACAGTAGCAGTGCTGTATAACCAGGCGTATGGCGTCTCCATTAAGAAAGAAATTGAAGCCAGGCTAAAACGTAATGTTAGTGTTGGAGCATTGCAGACTGCTCTGAAAAGATTGGAAGATAAGGGGTACCTGAAGTCTAGGGAGGGAGACACATCGGAAGAAAGAGCAGGGCGCCCAAAGAAATATTTTCTAATAACAGCGTTGGGCAAACGAGCGATGCAACATACGAAGGACACGCGCGATGAGTTGTGGAATGCAATTCCTAAAGTAGCATGGAACTCCAAAATGGTAGTGACCAGTATATGAAAAACAAGGTCCAACCACCACGGCTTGCCTTACGTTTTTTTAGGTGGTTCTGCCATCCAGACTTGCTAGGTCCTATTGAAGGAGATCTAATCGAATTGTACAATGAAAGGGTAGAACAGGGTAAGCAGAAGGCGAATTTCAGATTTATCATGGACGTCATTCTGCTCTTTAGACCGGGAATTATTCGACCTACAGATGGATATCAACAAATAAATCAATACGGTATGATAAAGAGTTATTTAAAAATAGGGTGGAGAAACCTTTTAAGGAATAAAGGCTATTCTATTATCAATATAGGAGGCCTTTCGATAGGTATTACAGTAGCTATCCTCATTGGTTTGTGGGTAACTGATGAACTCAGTTTTAACAAATTTCATAAAAATTATGACTCCCTGGCAAAGGTTTATCGGAACAACACTTTTACCAATAATGTAGAGACCAATGTGTTTAGCATCACCGGTTTGGGCACATTGTTGCGATCAGAGTATGGCGAGTACTTTAAGCGGGTAGCCATGGTGAAAGGAAGTGAAGATAATCGGGTAATCGAATTTGGTGAAAATAGATTTACTCAACGCGGTTATCTGATGCAGGCTGATGGCCCAGCTATGCTAACATTGGATATGTTACATGGTACGTGGAAGGAATACACGGATAAGAATACAATAATGATTTCTGCTACTTTGGCGTCCAAACTTTTTGGAGGAGAGGATCCACTGAATCAGGTAGTGAAAATGGATTCTAAATATGATTTGAAGGTGGTTGGAGTTTTCAAAGACTTACCTAAGAATACTGAGTTCAATGAAGCGACTTATTTTGCCCCGCTTGAAATCTATTTCCATGGCAATATGGATATGAATGTATGGAACAACTACAATGTATTCATCTATACTCAACTGCAGCCTGGATATACATTTGAAGCTGTGTCTGAAATCATTAAAGATGCTATGCTACCTCATGTAGATGAGCGCACAGCTGAAACAAATCCAGAACTTTTTCTTTTGCCCATGAGCGAATGGCACTTGAATTCAGACTTTGAAAATGGCGTTCAGGTAACAAGCAGTAAACTTCAATCCGTATGGTACTTTTCTATCATTGGAGGTTTTGTATTGCTTTTGGCTTGCATCAACTTTATGAACTTAAGCACTGCACGTTCAGAGCGGAGGGCAAAGGAAGTAGGTATTCGTAAATCAATCGGTTCTGTCCGTTCACAGTTGGTCTATCAATTTTTTAGCGAATCTCTACTCGTGTCTCTGATTTCATTTGTGGTGGCTATCGTTCTGGTGCAATTGTTATTACCCTCCTTCAACAATATTGCTGATAAGCATATTTTAATGCCATGGAATAGCTTTTCTTTTTGGGGGATTGGATTAGGGATTACTTTTCTCACAGGTATCATGGCAGGAAGTTACCCCGCTTTGTACTTATCATCTTTCAATCCTGTGACAGTATTGAAAGGAACTTTTAAAGCCGGGCGGTATGCGTCCACTCCGAGGAGGATATTGGTGGTTGTGCAGTTTGGCATATCTGTCATTTTAATTGTGGGAACGGGCATCGTGTACAAACAAGTAATGTATGGAAAGGACAGACCAGTGGGTTACTCTCGGGAAGGACTTATTTCGGTGAGGTTAGGGGCGCCTGAAAATAGAGGTAAGGTTGAAGTGCTGCGGACTGAACTCAAAAGCACAGGCATGGTTGAGGAAATTGGCGAGGCCAATTATCAAATAACAAGTTCACTGGGGTGGAACGATGACTTTAAGTGGCGCGACAGAGATGAGGATATCTCTGGTCTGGCATTTAATACCATTTATGTAACCAATGGATATGCAAAGACTATTGGTTTGGAATTTCTAGAAGGCAGAGATTTTACTCAGGATTTTGCAACCGACATGGAGGCAGTGATCATTAATGAAACTGCTGCCAAAGACTTAGGTGTTGAGAATCCGATAGGTGAGACACTGATTTGGAATCAAAATGGGCAGGGATACCCATATACTATAATTGGGGTGGTGAGTGATATGATAAAGGGGTCGCCTTTTGATGCCGCCTTCCCTTCGATGTTCTTCTTATCTGGATGGTCCCTGGAGCATTTATACATTAGGTTAAATTCAACGGTGGGCACTCACGAAGCGATACCAAAAATAGCAGAGACCTTCACAACACTCTTGCCTGCCATTCCTTTTGATTATTCGTTTGCAGACGAAGACTATAATGCAAAGTTTAAAAGTGAAGAACGGATAGGTACTTTGGCTGCTATGTTCAGTGCCCTCGCCATTGGGATAAGTTGCCTGGGTTTATTGGGCCTTGCTTCGTTTACTGCGGAGCAGCGCACTAAAGAAATTGGTATTCGCAAGGTAATGGGAGCATCTGTTTCTCAAGTTTGGAGTTTACTCTGCCGAGAGTTTGTTATGTTGGTTTTACTTGCCTGTACAATTGCCATTCCTCTTTCTTATTGGCTCATGAGCAGTTGGCTGGAGAATTATGAATACCGCACGGTAATTTCATGGTATGTATTCGCCATTTCTGGAGGAGCAGCCCTTCTTATTACATTAATAACTGTAAGCTTTCAGGCTATAAAGGCTGGAGTTTCTAGTCCTGTAAGAAGTTTGAGAGCCGAGTGAGGTTAGCGAAATGTGTAATTTTTTCGATTGTTTTACCGAATCAGCGTGTTGATGGTTGATGAAACATGCTCTCTTATGGAGTACTTTTTTAAACCAAGATTACAGTAATTATTTGTTCCTTGGGAAGGAGAATTTTTTAGCAAACGAAAATGAGGTCAATAGATGTTACAATCAATCCTTGCTGATGCGACTACATAATAAAGGTGTAGAGTGCCACAATCGTTGTGCCTGATTATTGGATGTAATCTTACCTCCTATAAGTTATTAATTGATAGAATTACTGATGTAAGATTCTAAAGTTTATGATAAAAAGCTACTAGATAGAAAGCCAGACCTTTGTGGAAATAATAACTCGAATCTGTCTAATGGCTACTATAACCACTAATTACACACAACAAAAAGGTCTTTCATTTATAAAATCGCTAAGGCCGAGAATGGCATGGGTAGTGGTTTTATTGATCACTTTTACATCTTGTGCTTCACCAAACTATTGGGGTGCCACTGCTACCAATCATGGCAATCGAGCACAAAAACAGTACATCAAAAACCAAAGAGGACATAACCCTCATCGCAGATTTCAGAATACCAATCAGCCAACTTTTGGCGCACAGCCTGTTTCAAGAGGTGGAAGCAGATAGCCCAGAAGGGTAGGTCTTTGCCATAATATTGGCAATATCCGTCTCTTGATTCTTTTATAGTTTTCCGAGATGTAGTACTTTACTACCATGAAGAAAATTATAGCACTCATTTGTATGGTAGCAACAGGCTCAATGATAGGCCAAGCCCAGGATCAGTACATCTTTCCGTTCGGAGGTGGACAAAACAAGTATTTTATTAAAGAAATCATCAAGCTCACTGGCAAGGAGCGTCCTAGAATTTGCTACCTCCCAACAGCATCTGGAGATAGTGAATCGGGGATCATTCGCTTTTATGATTTGGTTTCTGATTTGTCTGTAGAACCCCACCATCAAAAAGTTTGGATCAGTTCTTATAATCAGAAAGAATCATTTGAAGATGTGCTATTGAGCATGGATGCCATCTATGTGGGAGGCGGGAACACGTTGAACATGATGGCCATCTGGAAAGCCCAGGGTATTGATGTTGTATTGAGAAAGGCACTCGAAAAAGGAATTGTGTTGGCAGGAGGAAGTGCGGGATCACTTTGTTGGTTTGACAATGGAACTACCGATTCACGTCCGAAGGAATTGAGTGTGGTAGAAGGATTGGGATTTCTTCCCTATAGCCATAGCCCGCATTACCACAGTGAGGAATACAGGCAGCCATTGTATCATAAAAATATCGCCAATGGAATTTTTAAGGCAGGTTATGCCATGGACGATTACACCGGTATCATTTTTAAAAATGGTAAACCTTTTAAAGTAGTTTCTTTGGATGACGAACATCACTCTTATTTTGTTTCTATGAAAGAGGGTAAGGTGGTGGAAGAAAAGCTAAAGGCGGTGATCCTTAAATAATGATTACACGTAAGAGATTTATTCAACAAGCACTCACCGTTTCTGCAGGCGCAGCCTTGATGGGGCATCGTAGCTTTTCAGACGTTCCCTTCATTCCTGACTTTATTACTTTCGATCTGCATGCACATCCGGGCCGGTTTTACCGTAAGGGAATGAGTGATTTTGCTGGTGATGCTGGCGTAATAAAAACGGTGAAAGAAATGAATGAAGGCGGCTTATCCGGAGCCTTCTTAAGCACTGTGGTAGATACATTGGTAACAAAGGTTACTGCTACGGGAGTATTTCCTGCTCGTGAATTTGAAAAGGGAGAAGCCTGGAAAGAATACAAAAGACAGATTACCGCACTTAAATCTTTGTGCAAAGATCTGCCCGTTCGCCAGGCCACCAGAGTAGATGAATTGACTGATCCGTCCCGAGACAAAGTAGCCGTGTTTTTTGCTTGTGAAGGAGGAGACTTTCTGGAAAGCGAAGACCAACTGGATGAAGTGTATGCTGATGGGGTACGTTGTATTCAATTGGTGCACTATGCACCTAATCCGCTGGGTGATTTACAGACTTCAGAATCACAACATAACGGACTTTCTAATTTAGGAAAAGCAGTAGTACGCAAGATGAATCGATTAGGAATGGTAATTGATGTGGCACACGCTTCGTACAAAACCGTACAGGATGTGGCGGCCATCACCAACCAACCTTTGATCCTTTCTCACAGTATTTTGAAACTCAATGAAGACAGACCCATAGCCATTCGTGCCATAACTAAAGAGCATGCAAAGATTGTTAAGTCTACAAGGGGAGTGATTGGTGCCTGGCCATCTGGTTTTAGCCACAACTTTGACGATTATATTGACAATATCATGCGACTGATAGATGTGGTAGGGGTTGATTATGTGGGTCTTGGCACTGACATGGACAGCAACTACAAGCCAGTGTTTGATAGTTATTTGCAACTCACCCAATGGACAGATGCTCTAAAAGCCAAAGGTCTTACCAGCGATGAAGTAAAAAAGATAGCCGGAGGGAATGTGGTAAGGGTATTGAAGAAAGTGTTGAAGTAAAAACTAGATACTGGATCCTGGATGCTAGATTCTAAGCAACCAGAATCCAGCATCTAGATTCCAGCCTACCATCCAATTCCATAATCTTCCCCATGATTACTAGAACCACCCCAGAAGCTGCCGTGCTTCCAGTCAAAGAAGATGGCATTGATAGGGCCTGATGTTCTGTCTTGATAGGAGAGGTGGTATCCCATTTTACTTAAGTCTCTTCTTGTCCAGTAAGGTGTTTCAGAATTCAATACCAACATACCATCCTTGCGTTCGTGATCGCCAAAGCTGGAATACATTTGATACGTTTTGAACATGGCTGCCTCTGCTGCTTCCTGTACATTCATTCTAAACTCTACTACATTCAAAAAGAATTGAATAAGATTTTGATCCTGTTCGTCACCGGCTTGTTTAGCAAACGAAAGAAAAGGCTTACCATCTTTTAATGCCATGCTAGGCGTAAGTGTAACACGAGGTCGCTTGCCTGGTTCTACCACATTAAAAGGATTTTCTTTTGGATCAGTAACAAACGACTGCATGCGTTGACTCATACCTACTCCCGTGTTCCCTGCAATTACAGCGGGTACCCAGCCACCACTAGGAGTAATGGAGACAACCCAACCCTCTGCATCAGCAGCTTCTACAGTAGTGGTGCCTGCAGTAAAGTCTTTCAGGTATTGCTCGTCTAGCACAGGTACTTGTGTGCGTGTATTATTTAAAGAAGTGTGACTCTTGCCCCATTCGCTGAGGATATCCAGGTATGGATTTTTCTTCCCTTCAAATGGATAAGGATCACCAGGGCCAATGTTGGGATCATTTTTATCGTGCCTCATCATTTGCATCCTTTCTTTAGCGTATTCTTTTGAAAGTAACCCCTTCATTGGTTCTTCAGGAGCAAACGCTGGGTCTCCGTAATAAAAGTCCCGATCGGCAAAGGCCAGGTTCATAGCCTGATAAAGGGTATGGATATATCTCGTTGAATTGTATCCCATACTTTTTAAATCGAAGTTTTCCAGGATGTTTAATGTTTGTAACATCACAGGCCCTTGTGTCCACTGCTGAAGTTTGTAAACTTCTATACCTCTGTAGTTAGTCATCATGGGTTCTTCAATCTTTACTTCCCAGGTGGCAAGATCCTCTTCAGTAAACAGTCCACCTTGCTCTCGGGCACCACGCACAATTTCTTTGGCGATGTCTCCTTTATAAAAACGATCGTAAGCAGCATAGATGGCTTCCTTACGGCTCTTCTTTTTCTTTAGTGCTTCTTGTTCTGCCTCTACCATTTTAGTGAGTGTAGCCAGTAGATCTTTCTGCACAAATATTTCTCCTGCTTCCGGTGCTTCTCTTTCTTCACCAAAGTGAGGTAAAAATACCTTCTTAGAGTAAGGCCATTCCTTGATTTTGTCTTTGCCGTTTTCCATGGCATCAGCTGTTTGTGCTTCAATAGGATACCCCGATGCCAATTGCATAGCAGGAGCGAGCACATCTTTCAAACTCATTGTACCATACTCTGCCAGCATGGTCAATAGTCCACCAGGAGTGCCGGGTGTAACGGCCGCAAGGGGCCCAAACTGTGGTGGGTACTTCATGTCTTTGCCCTTGAAGAACTCAGCTGTAGCTCCCGTGGGGGCCACACCTAATGCATTAATGGCTATTACTTTCTTAGTTTTTGGATTGTAAATCAAAGCCTGCGTTTCACCTCCCCAGCTCAAAACATCCCACATGGTGGCGGTAGCTGCCAGCATAGCACAGGCTGCATCCACGGCATTACCTCCTTTTTGGAAAGTCATGGCGCCAGCAGTGGCAGCTAAAGGCTTACCCGTAATGGCCATCCAATGCTTGCCGTGTAAAACAGGTTTTTGTGTCTTTTGCGCAAGCAGAGCAGTGCTAATAAAGATAAGAGTAAGAAACAGGCATATTTTCTTCATGAGGATTGATTTTAGGTAACTAAATATAGTGTTGCGTTGTTATGATTCAAAAGAATAAAAGGTGCAGCGGTTCTTCAGCAGGACAATCGATTGATTCAATGCTCGAAGGGGGAATTTGGGGATTTTAACCGAATAGCCGTACCTTTGTGGTAATTATTAAACACGTGACTCAGGCACAAACCATAGCGCTCTATCATCCCATGCTTCATGGCATTGCTTTGCGTATTGTGAAGCACAAAGCGGACGCAGAAGACATTGTGCAGGATACTTTTCTGAAGTGGCTTTCCATTGAAAAAGAGAAGATTCAAAACACTAAAGCGTACCTGATTAAATCTGTTACAAATAACTGCCTCAACCATCTTCAAGCCTTAAAACGCAAGAAGGAAGAGTACATGGATCAAATTCCGGAGTTGATTACTAAGTTTAAGGAATTGGATTTGAGCCAGTTTGACCTGAATATTGATATGCAGGCAGCCCTAAAGGTGATTCACAATAAGCTGGAGCCCTTAGAGCGTGCTGTATTTGTCCTCCGTGAGGTATTCAATTTTGACTACGAGGCCTTACAGGATGTGCTGGAGAAGAAAAAAGACCACTGTAGGCAGCTTTTCAGCAGGGCCAAGAAAAAGCTGGACGATGAGTCTCTTAAAATAAATTTTGACTGGCCAGCAAAGCCCCAATGGGTTGAAAGCTTCTCTAAAGCCTGTGAAATGGGCTTTTCCAGCGATTTGATCATGTCTTTAAAAGGAGAGCTAAAACCAGCATAACCCCGCTGGAATATTTTTTGCGATTCCTGTCACAAAACCTCTGCTTATTTGTCTTCTAGTTAAAGCCCTAAACCAGCTTGTTTAATTACTAAACCAAGAACCTAAGCCAATGATGGTAATCATTATCTTTTTTATTGCACACTGGTACCTGTCTTTATTCTTTCAGACCTTCTTTTTGCACAGGTATGCCTCTCACAAGGCATTTACCATGAATAAAACTACAGAGAAGACATTCTTTATACTGACCTGGATATTCCAGGGATCTAATTATTTGAGCCCATTTGGATACGGTGTGATGCATAGGATGCACCATGCTTATGCGGATACAGAAGACGATCCCCATTCTCCCAAATACGATGAGAGCATTTGGAAGATGATGTGGAAAACAAAGACCATATACCAGGCCATCACCCGTGGAAAGATTGTTCCAGACAAACGATTCATCGAGGGTGTTCCGAGATGGGATGCATTTGATAAAATTGCCAGATCATGGCCATCTCGCTTATTCTGGGGTGCATTATATGTAGGCATGTATGTTCAGTTTGCTGAATACTGGTGGTTATGGTTGTTATTGCCTTTACAGTTTTTGTTTAGCCCTATCCATGGAGCGATAATCAACTGGTTTGCGCATAAGTACGGCTACCGCAACTTTGAGGTAGGAGATACCTCACGCAACTTCCTTCCGGTTGACTTCCTAATGATGGGAGAGAGCTACCACAACAATCACCATAAGTATGGAGGAAGAGCTAATTTTGGAGGTATTCGCTGGCATGAAATTGACCCTACTTATCAGGTGATCAAGGTACTCAACATGCTCAATATCATTCAGATATCTAAGCAAGTGGAGTTAAAGGTGGAAAGAGTAGACAAAGCAGCCTAATAACTGATGTCTTATTGGGGTGATGATCTGATAAGCTGATGACTAGCTCACTGGCATATTTAGACGAACTCTATACCTAGAATCTCATAAAATTGAGGAATTAAATTAAATCTCGTAGATTGCGTGATTAATTAACAATCAATATTACTAATGAAACAAGGAACAGTAAAGTTTTTCAATCAAACCAAAGGGTTTGGTTTCGTACGTGAAGAGGAATCAGAGCAGGAGTATTTTGTACACGTGACCGGACTTATTGATGAAGTTCGCGAGAACGACAAGATTACCTTCGAATTGAAAGAAGGTAAAAAAGGCTTAAATGCCGTCAATGTACGATTAGCGGAGTAATCAACTTATGAGTGCATATAAAGCCCCGGCATTGTCGGGGCTTTTTTTTGAATACAGTGCTACTATTTTTTTAAACAAAGAATCCCAAACGGTAAGTGAAATTTGAAGAGTTTAACCTAAGCTCATCGCTGTTGGACGGGCTTAGCGCCATGGGGTATACACAACCCACCCCGGTACAAGAGCAGGCCATTCCCATTATATTAGCAGGTAAAGACATTGTTGCTTCCGCACAAACAGGCACTGGAAAGACCGCAGCCTTCTTGCTGCCCATCCTCGACAAAATTTCAAAAGAAGAATCTGATTATATCAATACGCTGATACTTGTGCCAACGAGAGAACTGGCTTTACAAATCGATCAGCAAGTTGAGGGGTTTGGCTACTTTGTAGGAGTAAGTTCTATTTCAGTATATGGTGGAGGAAGCGGACCAGCCTGGGACCAACAACGTAAGGCATTAGAGTCCGGGGCAGATATTATTATTGCAACACCCGGAAGGTTAATTGCACACCTGGCTTCAGGCACGGTGAAGTTTGATCACTTACAACATCTTGTTTTAGATGAGGCAGACCGTATGCTCGATATGGGTTTTTATGATGACCTCATTAAGATTGTAAGCCACTTGCCGAAGAAAAGACAAACGTTGATGTTCTCTGCCACCATGCCACCACGTATAAGAACATTGGCCAACAAAATATTAATAGAGCCGGAACAGATTTCCATTTCCATTTCCAAACCAGCGGAAGGCATATTGCAGCAAGCCTATATGGTGTACGACACCCAAAAGGTGGAGTTGCTTACCTATCTTCTTAAGCACGACAGCTATAGCAGTATTATCATTTTTGCTTCTACCAAAGACAATGTGAAGAAGTTGGAGTCTGTACTGAAGAGAAATGGAGTTGCGGTGAAAGCCTTTCATTCCGATCTCGATCAGCAGGAGCGTGAGCACATCATGCGTGAATTCAAGAGTAAAAAGATATCGGCCATTATTGGTACTGATATTTTATCACGAGGTATTGATGTGGATGGTATTGATCTTGTAGTCAACTTCGATGCACCACCAGATCCTGAAGATTATATTCACCGTATTGGCCGAACTGCCCGCGCTGCCAAGACAGGTACAGCGATAACCTTTATCAACGAGAAGGATCAGCAGAAATTTGGCAGCATTGAAAGACTGATTGGGCGAGAGATACCCAAAGAAGTGCCACCGATGGATTTGGGAGAAACGCCAACCTATAATCCAAGTGCAAAGAGAAAACCAAGTTTCGCAGGTCGTAGACCACCCTTTAGAAATCAAAAGGGGAGAAGACCACCGAAGAAGAGGTAACAGATTTTTACAATAACTGTTTACTCCAATTAAAACAACCCATTCTTATTGGGAGAATCCTTCTCAATGACCTGACCCAAATCCCATAGTTCAGCGATTTTGTCATTCTCAAATCTAAAGATGTGTACTACGGCTATTTCCATGTCATCTTTTACGACATGCGAATGGGTAATCACTGTATCACCATCTTGGTAAATATACTTGACGATAATCGACTTGTTGGGGCTGGTGTCGTGCGCCTCTTGCATGGCTACTAATAACGATTCACGATCTCCCTTGAAATACTGATTGTGGTGGGTGAAACTATTGGTGATGAATTGAGCGAATGCTTCTTTGACTTCACCCGTACCGGCCATTTTAAGAAATGAAGCAGCGATCTCTTTTCTAGTCATTGTATTTTGAGTTGATGCAATAATTCATATTTAAATGAAAGTTATTGATTCTCTTCAAACCATTTTACGATGGAAGGCATATTTCTCTCAAAGCCTCCGGGAATGAAAAAATTGAGGACGCCTGTTTTTTCGTTGGTGCGATTGGCAAAGTCGTGCATAGTATTGGCAGGAATACGAAGGAAAGCGCCTTTCTCTGCATCAACCCATTTGTCTCCTATCAAAAAGGAGGTAGTTCCTTCCAACACATAAAATACCTCATCGTTTTCTTCATGCAGGTGTGCACCTGGGCCATCGGAGTTGGGTTCAATCCACCATTCGGAGATACTGTACTTCTCATCCGTCTCCTCTTCATCCGCTTTGAAAATGGCGGTCATGGGACCACATTGATAGGTGCGGCCTTCCTTGGGTTGGAGCAGGATTGGCTTGAGTTTATTCTTCATGGTTTAATTACCAATTTAAATGGTGGCTTATTTCTTTTCGCTGCAATTGAACATCCATTGGATACCAAACTTGTCGGTGCAACTTCCGAAGTAGTCTCCCCAAAACATGTCTTGCAAGGCCATCGTTACCTGACCACCTTTTGATAGGGCATCAAAGAGTTGTTGGGTCTCCTTACGCGTATCTGGCATCAGGTTGATGGATACATTATTGCCCTTGTTCAGTTTGAATCCCATGCTCTCAGGAGCATCCGTACCCATTATAGTATGGCTACCCAGGATCTTTAGTTCCACATGCATCACCAGGTTTTTGTCTTTATCAGCCAAAGGAGGCATGCCATCCTGAGGAGGCACATCACCCATGCGCATGATACCCTGACCAAAGAACTCTCCACCGAATACCGATTTGTAAAAATTAAAGGCTTCTTCCGTATTGCGGTCGAAGTTGAGATAAGTGCTTACGCTTGGCATAATGATATTGTTTTAGGGTTGAATAAATAATACAAAGATTCACATTCAATATCAATCGGGTAGGGCGTAAAGCGGACATTTATAGGTGCCGATTGCGACAGTGACTGAAAAAAGTCGTCAGACCTTTGCTTTGCGCAATGACCTGACGACTTTATTATAAAATAGTAATCTACTTATCTAACTGATAATTGTTGGCCTGACTGTCTCGCGTATTTTTCTGAACGGTGATAGCACCAAAGAGCGCTAAAATAAATGAGAAGGCATAAAAACCTTTTTCGCTTCTCAAAAGTGTGGCGTTCCATAGCCCTACGACCAGGAGAACAATTGATAGAACAGTACTGAACCAGCTTAGTCCATAGTAGGTGTCTGTTACAGGTATTCCCTCTAACCGGTCACGAACTGCTTTTTGCAGCGAGATCACGGCAAAGAGTCCAAACATCAGTACGGTAAAATAATATCCTTTTTCATTGAGTTCCATATCGGCATTCCATAGCCCGATGATGAACCCAATCATTCCAGTTCCTACAGCAATCCAGGAAGCGGCAATAAAAGCTGCTGATGGTTTTTGTTGCATAATGAATTTGTTTAGTGATACTAATTTTTAGTTCCGTGTATAAACGAGAAAGGTGGGGTGTATAGCCGAATAAAAGAGGAGAGTTTTTGAAAAAGCTTGAATTTGGCTTAAATGAGAAGATAATATTTTGAATGTTGTCAGTCCAGAGGACATGGTAATACTTTAGCCGATTAATAACTAACTATCGACTGATTCACTACCTTCAACTTTTATGATTATCCATCTCATTGACGGTACGTACGAGCTCTTCCGCCATTTCTACGGACTGAGAACTTTCAATAAGGGTAAGGACAAACCCTTCGGTGCCGTATCAGGTGTATTGAACGGCATCTTGAAAATGATTGAAGACGATGCCACCCATGTTGGCGTGGCCACGGATCATGTCATCGAATCTTTTCGCAACCAACTATGGTCAGGTTATAAGACAGGATATGGAATTGAGCGCGTGCTCCGGTCGCAGTTCGGTCCTTTGGAAAAGGGATTAGAAGGGATGGGCATTGCTGTATGGCCTATGGTGGACTTGGAGGCAGATGATGGCCTGGCTTCTGCTGCGTACCACGCAGCCAAAAGCAAACGTGTAGATAAGGTTTGTATTTGGACACCGGATAAAGATTTGGCGCAATGTGTGAGGGGAGACCGTGTGGTTCAGATCGATCGCAGGGCGAATGTGATCCGGAACGAAGAAGGGGTGAAGAAGAAGTTTGGTGTGCCTCCAGTTTTGATTCCAGATTGGTTGGCGTTGGTGGGGGATGATGCAGATGGCTATCCCGGTATTGCTGGGATCGGCAAGATCGGAGCCGCGAACTTACTGAACGAGTATGGACCAATTGAAGACTTTCCTGATAAGGCATTGGGGAAGAAGAGGAAAGAGGCGTTGTTGTTCAAGCGTCTGGCGACTTTGCGCACGGATGCTACTCTCTTCAAAAATATGTCCGAGCTGCGCTGGCGTGGACCCACCCCGGCCTTTGCTGCTTTTTGCAAAAAGATAGGGGATCAAAAGCTATTGGATCGGGCCAAGGCGGCTGTTAAGAAAGGAGCTTAATAGACCAAAACCTTATAGTGTAGAATTTTATATGGATACCATACGAACTGCGACTTGATAGTGTGAAACTTTACATTGGTACCCTACAAACTATAACCTGATACCCTATGAACTTTATATTGATACTATAACTTTTGCTTATGGTACCCTATGAACAATAACCTGATGGAGTGGAACTTTATATTGATACCCTATGGACTATAACCTGGTAGGGTAGAACTATATATTAATACCCTATGAACTATAACCTGATAGTGTAAGACTTTATATTGATACCCTACAAACTATAACCTGATAGGGTAGAACTTTATATTGATACCCTATGAACATTAACCTGGTAGGGTAGCACTTTATATTGGTACCCTACGGACTATAACCTGATACCCTATGCACTTTATATTGATACTATAACTTTTGCTTATGGTACCCTATGAACAATAACCTGATAGGGTAGAACTTTATATTGATACCCTATAGAGTATAACCTGATAGAGTAGTACTTTATGTGCTTTCAAATCTTTCGCCCAAAGTTGTCCTGAGTTTGTAACTCAGGACAGTCAAGTAATAGACTTGCTTGACGGTAAATAATTACTTCCCGATACAGAATGTGAAGTAGTACTGTGATTGATTTACTATCAGCGAGTTACAGGAGATAGTATTACCTTGGGCAACAGGATTGGATAATCAAGGGGAAAGAATAGGTAAGGTGGTGTAGTAATTTTTCCTTTATAGGCGCCTATTTGAAATGGCTTCTATTATTGTTTCATAATAAATAGAAAATCACTACCCGACTCATTACTGCCCCAGTCGCCAGAACGAGGTATTGGCTGCAACTTCTCGAAGTAACCTAATAGCTCTTGCATGGTGAGCACCTGATCTTCGTTGCCATTAGAATTTAAAGCGGCAATAAGTGATTTGGCGAACGGGGAATGGTGGCCAGGTGTGCCATCAGGCACATAATCCTTTCCTCCGCTGGTCAGGTATTTACGTGTTGTAATTGATAGTTTATTGGCAAGCCACTTGCTATCATCTATGTTTTCATAGGCCGACCGATGGGCCGTTAACTGTTCATCGAAGGTACCTCCAAAGCACACATCCAGCGCCACGAAGATATGTTTGCAATTAATGTTATTAATATATTGGCGCAAGCTGGCATAGGCAATATAAGAGGTGCGACTGTTGTCGTTGGCTCGTGTGTTCTTAGCTATGATATACCCATCGCCAAGGGTGGGGTCATACTGCCCGTGGCCTGCAAAAAAAATGAACAACTGATCCTGATCTTTAAATGTTCGGGTGGAATAGTTCCGCAGCGCGAGAATGATTTCATCCTGCGAAGGGTTTTTTAATATTTCAGGACGAAATCCATATTTATCTTCCAGAGTTTTGCCTATAGTCTCCGCATCGAAAATCGGGTTCCCCAGTTCATTGAAATTATCATACTTATCAGTGGCAATTAACAGGGCATAATCTTTCCGGTTGGGATTCAATAGGTTATTGTCCATTCCGTATTGTATGCTTCTGGTTCCCTTTACCTCTCCTCCGCTGGCATTGGCTACCACAAGCCCTATAGCATTCATACCTTCCATTAAATTTAATTTCTGACTTACTTTATAAGTGGTAGCCCCTTCAGGAATAGTAAATGATTTTGTTATCGGCTGGGTTGTTTCGCTGTGCAGCACCTCCAGCGTGACTGATTTTATAATTGACGAACTCTTTACATCCGCCTCTACAAGAAGGGTGTTTTCTTCTGAGCCTGTATCATCGCGCAGCGGATTGATCCAAACTACTTCAGGAAGTTCTGTGGCTGTGGCACTGTTCAAATTAAGTTTAATGCCGTTGGTCCTTTTTAAGATTACCTGACTGAAGCTTAGTGATGTAACCATAACACAGAGAATTGATAAGCAACATGCTTTCATAACTATTTATTTTATGACTAATTTTTTTTGCATTGGCTTATGAAACCCATCATTAAATTTTAGCTGATAAATATAAAGGCCATTAGCTGTTTTAGGCTCGTTGAAATTGGAATGAAACTCATGGATGCCGGGTGCATATTGCCCATTGGTTATAGTTTTAATTAGCCTTCCCTGAATGTCGTATATGGCAATTTCCATGTCATACACATCCCGAATATCTGGGAGCACTACTGGAAATACGGTAAGGCCACTTGTGGGATTCGGGTAGGCACTGCCCAACATCAGATCATCTGGAATGAATAATGTAGCAGGATCTCGACTAAAGTAAATCGCGAATTTTAAGGACTTACCGCCATTAAATGAATAGGACGATTGCGTCCGCATATTTATAAGCTCGCCACTTTCTTTATTAAAAAGTTTTAGCTGCTCCAACCCATTACCAAAACTTTCAGCATTCCACACAAACTGGGTAAAGCCGTATATGGCATTCGACTCAAAGGTAAAATCCCATGTATATTCATTTGCATTGGGTATCACGTCTCTCTTGAACCGAGGGTAATTATAATCTTCATGGTTGAAAATCGTTTCAATGTAGGCTTGAAAGCGTGGCACAGCCAGCCGATCAAAACGATCCTTGCTAATGGAAGCTTCAGGGTGCATACCAAACCCGCCAACCGTATAGGGTTCAGCTTCATAAATAATTTCTAATGGAATTAACCATTCATTTTTAGACAGGTCCGTTCCTGAAAGTGTGTTTTGGCCACGACCCCCAGAAGGAGATCCATTCTCAACAGGATCAATTATAATGGAAATCGATTCTTCAGCGAATACAAACCCTCCCGAAAAAGGAGGCATCACATCTCCGTCTATTTGTAGTGAAGTGCCAGTGGTGAAAACTTGCAACCGCTCCATTTTATCCAGCACACCCGAGTTTCTTGGATCAGCGCGCACGCTATTCCAGCTTATTGGAATATTATAAGGATTGCCAATCTGGTTAAACCCGGGGAGCAATGTTAAAGTAAACGGTATATCGGTGTTTACCGTACCAGCATCCAGTAAAATACTTTTTTGTTCCGTGGCATTGAACCAATACCCTTTACCAAGTTCTGTTTTGTTGGTAGTGCTTGGAATGTCTTTATATTCTCCGCTACCATCTCCCTTGTCGCTCCAGCGCATTAGTCGCCATTTTTTTTTATCATATTCACCATACGGGCTTCCAAAAATTGAAGTAAAAGCATCTGAACCCTCTAAACTATATGGGATAGAGAAAATGCGCCAGTCCACTGCCTTGCCTCCAAGCCCCAGGTATTTTTCATCAATAACCAGACTATTGGCGGCACTAAATTGTATGAAGGCTTTTTGTGCCGGGTTGGGATCTGCCTGATTTGAAGAGGTGTCCGCAGCTACAATATAATACTCTATACCCATTTCCCCGATGTTGGCAGCCGGTATATCGAATGTATAGACATCACTGGCTACACTGGTGAAAAGTTTCGCTTTGTATTCACTGCTTTTTTCTGAAATCCATTTATACATCACGGCCACACTAGTACTGTTTAGCTCTGTATTGTCGGTGATGGTGGCGTTAATAGTGACACTACTGTCCATGTCAATAAAACCCAATGCGGTTACATTGGTAATAACAGGGTTAATGTCATCTACGAAAGGTGTGACTGTGAACGTAACAATTTCTTCAACGCTGAGACCCCCATTGTCGGTTGATTTGACCCGGACGCTGAAAAGGGAGTCTGCCGCCACAACAAATGAGGCAGTAGCCACCAACAGTTGATTATCATTGTCAACATTGAAATAAGTATTGTGAATGGCCCCTATGCCGGCAATTAATTCATAAGTATGGGTGTCACCGGCATCGTCTTCAGTAATCAGGTGTACAAACGGAGCATTGGCCACATTGTGATCGGGTATTTGCTTCTCTACAGTCTCTATCCATAAAGGCGCAGCATTGGTACTGCCGCCTGCGGAGATTACTGTAAGATGGAAATCTTTTTCAAGAACCTGTGAGAGGCTGTCCCTGACCAACACATGAACCGTTAAAATGGTGCCCACATCACTAGACGAGAAATCTTTATTGGAATACAAATTGCCAGTATCAGTATCTTTAAACTGAAAGTTACTATTATCTGCTACCCCTGCTGGCAAGCTAAAAGTATGATGGTCCCCTTGTCCAAAACCGTTGAGATCTTCATCCAATACTGAAAATTTTCCAACTCCCTGATCTACCTGTTTATCATCCCTTAAAGTGGCAGTAGGAAATTGGATATCGTAAGGGGCATCATTAATGTCGTAGGTCTCAATGCTAAAGGCTTCTTCGAATGTTCCTCCATTGCCATCGGAGGTTTGCAACCTGAAATCATAGGCATTGCTTGTGCGGGAATTTTTAACAGTATTCAATTCGTAATTTAAGGTGTCAGCAAGCACAACCTGGCTGCCCGAAATACTGAAGTAAGCATTGTCTGTATCTCCCACCCCTGCTACCAATGAAAAGATATGTGTATCAGCTATATCTTGATCAGTAGTATTAAGATTGAATACCACCGTTCCTATCGGTTCATTTTCAGGTAGAAGGAGCAGGTCCGTTCCTGCATACGATATATCCGTTGGGAAATCGTTTTCATCAACTACTTGAATTACCATTGCGGAATCGTAAAAGCCACCGTTATTATCGGTAGTGCGGACCCGAATGGAATGTGAGGCATTGGTTTCAAAATCGTAAGTGGCATTGGTAAATAGTTGCCCGTTAGCAATTGTGAAAAGTCCGTTATCTGTATCCCCATTGCCAGCAACCAGCGCATAGGCATGCGTGTTGGTGGCATCCTGATCGCGAGAAGAAGATGTTCCTATCAAAGTGCCAATGGCAGCATTTTCACCCATACTGCTAACATCCAGCATAATGCTATCTGGTGCATCATTATTATCAGTAATGGCGATGGTAAAGGCTTTCTCAAACTTACCATAATCGCCATCATCGGTTTGAAGGCGCACTAAGTAGTTGCTCTTGGTTTCGAAATCAAAAATGGTGTTAGCTATTAATTGATATCCCGCAATACTAAATAACGAATTATCAGTATCTCCAATGCCAGGCACCAGGGAATAAGTGTATGTATCATTCAACTCAAAAACATCTTCAGTGTTTAAAACAGACACTGCATTGCCTACAATATTATTCTCAGGTGTGTTTAACGTGTTTGGTATGATATCAGTAGGCACATGATTAAATTTTACAGGAAAAAATCCTGCATGAAGTGTATAGGTGGTTCCCTGTGAAGTGCCTATAAAGGATTGTCCGGCTAAAACAGTAGTGTGTACTGTAGTGCCTTTAAGGGTATCAGCCCCGACCGTCCAGTGCACTTTTTTGTGAGCAATGGATTGAGAATAGCAAAAACTATTCAATAGGATAAATGAAACTACTATTAAACAGCAGTTGGGTTTGTGAAATAATATGCGATCAATTATCCTCATCTAATATCAATTATTACTTCTGGCTATTTCAATCCATTGAGTGCCTTCCCAAATCAAAGTCAAGGTATCACCACCGCCTAAAGAATAATTGGCATTTCCTGCCAATTGTACACCGGAATTATCCGGTATTACAAGAGAACCCAACGAATTATCCCTATACAAAATTAAAATTTGACCAACCGAATTTCCGGGTGAGATAGAAGTCGTGGCATTAAGAGTTGCGCCACCTATCCCTCCTCCATTACTGATTTTTAAAAAAGAACTAGGATTGGTTGAGAGATCTATTGTTTCATTATCAGTCAAGACCAATGTGGCACCAACATTTATACTAAATATTCCAGATGAATAAATATTTCCAGAAGTATTGATTGTAGTTGTTCCAGATATTGTGCCACCAGTAATGGTCACAGCACCTTGCCCTTGCAAAGCCATTGAGGATAGACCCAAATTAGACCTTGCATTAGTTGAATTTGAAGCACCAGTACCCCCATCGGCAATGGCAATGGTGCCACTAATCTTAGAAGAAGGGATACTATTGTCGTTAATATTGGCTCCATTAATTCCTGTTCCAACATTCGCACCATTCAAAGAAGTTAATCCGGAACCAATGCCAGTTAAGGATGCCGCGGTAACTGTTCCAGTTGTGGTCATGCTCGTTGTACCCCCTATAGTACCGGAAGTAATGGCACTACCAGAAACTTTACCTGCCGTGGCTATGGTTGCCAATTTTGTATCCGCAATAGCCGCACTGGCACTTATATCAATATTCGAAATGGCGCCATCTGTAATTTGCGTAGTGCTAATCGTTCCGGTATTAATATTGGCACCATTAATTCCAGTGCCTACTTTGCTTCCGCTTAGTGAGCCATCGGCTAAATCCTGCAAGTTGGCATTCAAATCATACCCTGAGGAGGTGAGGGCAATGCGAGGTGTTAAAGTTTCGGTTTCAACAGTTATCTGTAAAAAATAAGGCTGGTCAAATGGTATATTTAGTGGACTTCCCTGGCTGCCCAATTCTACATTATATATTCCAACACTCACCTGTACCCCACTATGAATTTCCGGTCCCCAAACGGAGCTGCCTGCGGTTAGCGCATCATATAATTGAAAAGTAAAACTCTTTGTCCCATTACTAATTGGTAAACCAGTACCTGTATCAACCAGCACACCCTGAAAGGATAAGGTTTGTGGAACTTGCGCATATAGTATGCTACCGGCCATAACAAGAGAAATTAAGATAGGAAGCGGGCGTTTCATAGTTGTTAGGTTTTAAAGTAGTTTTTCAAAATTCTTAATTATTTGGGATCGTTTGGTGGCGGAATTTCATCTGAGCTTTTCCCGCCCAGCAGGTCGGGCATTTCAATGGCTATCCAAAATCCTACAGCAA
>JBATLM010000273.1:0-8411 GCA_049289315.1 Cyclobacteriaceae bacterium | reverse complement strand
CCTTAATGGTTTGACGGAGGGCCTTGCTGTAGATGTCGACCATTAATGGAGTGTTACAATATCATTCCTTGTGATGATGCCCACCAGTTTATCTTTATCCACAATGGGCAAGCATCCTATCTTCTCCTTCATCATAATTTGTGCAGCTTCATCTGCATTCATCGATGGTGGGGCAGTCGTTACCCCAGTCACCATAATGTCCTTTACCTCTTTGTGCGTATTGGCTTCGCTTGTTACATTTTTTGACGTGAGTATTCCCACCAATTGATCATTCGCATTAATTACGGGTACGTGATGAATGTTTTTCCATTGCATAATATGATATACGAGATCTGCATGATCATATGGATGCACTGTAAACAGATTGGTGGTCATGATTTCATGAGCGAGCTTTTTATTGTACTGGGGATAGTGTGAAGGTGGGGATTCCGGAACACTCCAACTGTGTACGGGGAGATCGGTTGACTGTTGTTTGTGCATTACTTCTGTCAGGGCTTTCAGTGCATCGTCTTGCTTAAGTGTCTTTCTGAAATTTCTGTAAGTGTTCACAGTCCATTGCGAGCCCGTCATGCGGTTGGTTCGCAGTTCAATTACCTGAAGGTATTTGTCAATGTCCTGCTCAGCTACTCCGGCTTTGCGCAATCCGGCATGAGCTATCGGAAGGAGTTCCTTTGTAATTAGTTCACCGGACGATATTACCTTACCCATCCAATGTAGCTGAATCTCTTTGCCCACCCGTGCAGCGTTGATAAAATTTGCTTTCACATCCCTGAAGTCCATCAGTTGATCCACCTGATCATATTGCTTCGGTCTTCCCAGCATCAAGCCGATCCAAAAAGCAAAGTTGGCGATCTCATCCGTCATGGTAGGGCCAGAGGGGATGTATCTGTTTTCTATGCGTATGTGGGCTTTCCCATCGGCAACACCATAGCATGGCCTGTTCCATCTGTAGATTGTACCGTTATGAATTTTCAAAGCACGTAAAGCAGGAATCTCACCCTGATTGAGCAACTCCATGGAATCTTCATTCAATTCTGTAGATAGAATCATGGAGTGCCTTGCGATGTCGTCTTTAAAGATATTGGTGATAGCGTCTTTTAGCCATTCAGTGCCAAAGGATACCCTTGCTTCGCGGTCTACTGATAAATCAGATGTATTACGCGTGTCAACGCTTTGTTGAAACAGTGCGATACGGGTTTCGCTCCACAGTTCTTTGCCCAGCAGCAGGGGAGAGTTGGTGCACACGGATAACACAGGGCCAGCAATAGCCTGCGCCCAATTATAGCTCGCCACCATGTCATCAGGGTCAAGTTGAAGATGCAATTGAAAACTGGTGTTGCAAGCTTCGAATAAAATTGAGTCGTGTTGCAATGTAAGCTCATCCACTCCACGTAAGTGAAGACTAAAATCATTGCCACGCAATTCACGCATGATGTCGTTCAGTTGCTTATACCTTGGTATCGGACTCAGGTAGCTAAGAGCAAGTTCCTTTCTTCTAATAGTGGGCAGGATACCAGTGAGTAGTAGCTGAGTATCAAATCGTTTGGAGGCTTGTTGAGCTTTGTCAAAAAGGGTTTTTAATTGCTGATGGGTTTGCGTAAAGCAATCTCCTCTTATTTCCAGTGGATCCAGATTGGCTTCTAGGTTGTACAATGCAAGCTCTGTGGTGAAATGAGCATCATTCATTTCTTCCAGCACTTCCATGGCACTGGAGGAGGGACTGTAGTCGGGCTTGACAAGGCAAAACTCTTGCTCTGCACCCATACGTCTGATTCCGGATTCAATCAAGCCACGTTCGATCATCAAGTCCAGCGCTTGCACATCGTTGAGCAGATGTCTTATGAACTTTGCACGGTATTCATCGTGAAGTTTATCCACTTTGTAATCTCCCATCCTGTATGTTTTATTCCATTAATATAGAGCAATGGGCATGGGTGTTGAATGACAATCGTCAGGGTAGGAACTGATCTTTATTCTTCGGTCTGAATAGGTGTGATGAAGGAATATGAGCTGATCAACTATTAAAACCGCAGAGATGCAAGGACACAAAGCTTTGCACTAACCTCTCAGTGCCTTTGCGCCTCTGCGCTAAATTATTTATTTAATAATAGGCGCCCCCAAACAACTCTCCGGAATCTTAAAGGCGTCTACCAATGGCACTGCCTCTTGACGGATTTCCCAGACCAGTTTGTTGATGAGCTTGCGGATGGCTTTGGTTTTTACCCCTTCCATATAATCATGCTCGAGGTACCATCCTTTGTTCTTCTCTATCTGCGATAACGCAAACAGGTCACACAACTTTTTCAGCACTGCCTTACAGGCTTTGTCTTTGGTACGCTCTACCTGTTCAATAAATTGCTCCAGAATGATTCTTTCAATATAGGCATGCCCCACATTCACCAAATGATACTGCGTTTGGTTAAAAGCATCAAACGAATCCATACCACTGTCGAGGTGTTTCTTTAAACGCTTTGCCGCGGAAGTAAGAATATCTCTTTCTCTGTATTTGAATGCACTCAAATGGAACTCAGGATCCAGCAAATGATCTTCATCCGTATTACGAATAGTTACCGGGTTCATCTCTGTGATGGACGTTTTGGCCTGCGAGCCTACATAATTAAGGATGCCGAAGAAGTCGATGTTGCTAAACTCCTGTTTGAATTCAGTGAGTCTGCTTTTGGCCACCAACTGCATGAGCACGGTGTTGTCTCCTTCAAAGGTGGTATAGATGTCCGAATCGTTTTTCAGGTCATCAATTCTGTTCTCCGTCAAGTATCCTTTGCCACCACACGCTTCTCGACATTCTTGTAATGTGCTTGTCGTGTTCCACGTGGCAAACGATTTCATGCCGGCAGCCAATGCTTCTATTTCCTGCATGTCTTCTTCCGTACGGTTGATGAACCTATCCGTGAGGTATTGTAAAGAGAAGTGAAGGGCATACACATTCGCCAGCAATGGCATGAGCCTGCGTTGATGGGTTCTATAATTAAGAATAGGAACTTCAGGGGCATGCTCCGGTCCGAACTGTCTGCGCTGATCTCCATATTTAATAGCTATGGTGAGCCCTGACTTGGAGGCACTGTTGCCCGACCTTGGTATACCAATACGGCCACCCACCAAGGTACCCAGCATGGTAAAGAACCTGCGGTTGTCACTGGCAATAGGACTGGTAAACTTCCCATCTTCATCCACACCGGCAAAGCGATCCAGCATATCATCCTTAGGTACACGCACGTTGTCAAAATAGATCACACCATTATCCACACCATTCAATCCCATTTTTCTACCACAGTCTTTGATGGTTACTCCCGGATGCAATTGTCCACTCTTGTTTCGCAAAGGTACTACGAAAGCACTCACGCCATAGTCTTTGCCGTTGATAATGAGTTTGGCAAATACGGTAGCCGCCTGACCGTGAAGGGCAGCATTACCAATGTATTCCTTGCGGGCTTCTTCGGAGGGGGTATGAATGACAAAGGTTTGATCTTCGTGATCATAAGTGGCTGTGGTAAGAATACCTTTGACATTAGAGCCGTGCCCAGTCTCCGTCATGGCAAAGCAACCGGGCAACTCAAGCGTGCCGATGTCTTTGATGTATTTCTTGTGGTGCTTTTCTGTTCCCAATAAGTACACGCTCATGCCCCAAAGTCCAAACTGCACACCAAACTTGATGACCATACTCAAGTCATGGTAGCTGAGGGCTTCCATAATGGAGAAGTATTTGGCCATACTGCCACCGCCACCGTATTCTTTAGGAAAGGCCATGGCACCTAAGCCCTGTTGGGCTAGCAGTTGGCACCATTCCAATACTTTCTCTCTTCGCTCGGTCAGATTATCGGTATCGATGTATTCAAATGCAGGGTCGGAGAGGATGGTTTTTACTTTATTAAGGATGTCGGCCTGATCGCCATCGAGTAGGGCGGCCATGGTGTTAATATCAAAAGAAGCTTTTGTGGTTTGTTCATCGGTAATAGTAGTGCGTTTTGCCGCATTGAAGATAAAGGTCGACTCGCTGCTGATCACCCCAAGTATAGATTCAATTTCTTTGAGCGACTTTTTGGCTTCAGTATTCAGTTCTATTTTAGACTCATGGAGGGTAGCCAGTTGTAATCCTATCTCTGTGAGGCCGTGTTTTTTGTCGGCACTGGCCTGGTCGGCTACTTTCTGTATTTCTTGGAGCCAGCTTTTCAGTTCGTCAGGGGTGGGAGGTACAGCCGGGTTGAGTTGAGCCAATAGGTAGGTCTTCTCTTCTGTGGACAACCACTTTTGATTCTCTATCAGCTGTCTGATGGTTTTGATTTCGCTGGGGGTAAGCACCGCATCGCACCATACTACATAGTAGATGGGTAGGAATACGTACAGAGCGGGGTTGCTGGCGAGTATCGGGCTAGAGAGCATGGTCTATGGGTTAATCGTTGTTGGCTGTTGGTTGTTAGTTATTCGACAATTAATTAACAGGCGATAGTTGTTGATTGTTACTTCTTATTTCTGTCTTCTTACTTCTTGCTTCTATCCAAAAATACAAAGTAATACTTGAAAGTGAGGAACGTGTAATTCAAATGCCCTGAAGGGGTGGGTAGAATGCACCCTCGATGTGGTTGGATGTGCTGGAGCATCGCATACAATGAACCCTTGGGGTGGTTGGTTTTGCTATTGCTGTGTATTGAATGCCCTGACCATGTGGTTGGCTTTGCTCAAGGGGTGGGTGGAATGCCCTCTCGGTGTGGGTGGAAGTGCTGGAGCACCACACATAATGCACCCTCGGTGTGGTTGGGAATGCTTGAGCATCACACAGGATGCACCCTTGGGGTGGGTGGCTTTTTAGATGGTAATGGTGAGGCGTGTGGCACCGTTTCAGGCTTGTAAAAAAAAGTTAAAAATATTTTAAAAATAATTAAGAAAAATGAAACTCTACCATAGGGATTTTCCGTATTAAGAGTATGTATAACAAATTAACATTTTATGTTATGTCACACGTTAAAACCATGCAAGCCTTTGGGAAGCTCAAGGGCATCTGCACCGGGTTAGGAGGAGCCTACAACCCCGGACAACAAAACCTCCAGGTGAAAGTGTTGACCACCCTTCAGTTCAACGCACAACAATTGATGGATGAAGTCATTGAAGCGAAGACAGCTTATGATAACATCACCAACAGACGAGAGCTGGCCTTTCGCGATGTGCGGTCTTTGGGCTCGCGCATCTGCTACGAGCTGAGATCCTGTGGTACCCATCCGCTTACACTGGCCGATGCCATAGCAAGCAACCGCAAGTTGCAGGGGCGCACGCGCTACCGCACTCCGGAGCCCATGCCACAGGAAGGAGAGGCAGTAAACAAGCGCAAAGGGCATCCTAAGGATTTTGCAAGCATGGTGCAGTACTTTGCGCAGCTGGTAGAGACCGCTTCAGCGGAACCGTTCTACCGCCCCGTGGCAGAGGAGCTGACCGTAGAAAGTCTGGAACAAAAGGTGGTGGAGTTGAGAAGCCTCAATGAACTGGTGATGAAAGCCGAGCTGAAATTGAGTCAGTTGTACAAACAGCGCAATGCAGTGTTGTATGAAGACGAGAACAGTTTGGTGAAGATCGGCAGAGCGGTGAGACACCACATCAGAGCCACCTTCGGATTCAGAAGTGCTCCGCACGAGGAGTTGATTAAAGTAAGTTTAACCAAACCCTACAGATGATGAAATCCATCGTAAACTAAAACCCCTGCAAGTCGACTGCAGGGGTTTTTTCGTTTATGTGGTGGGGTAAACCTTAACTTGTAAATTCTTGGTATATTAGGACTTTGTACACAATCAACTAGGTTATTGATAAATCAAACTTTTAATTAATGAGATTTAGAAAGTTTATCATAAAAAGCTATAAGGCTATAAGTGGAGAGACAACCATAGATATCTCGAAGAATTCCCTATTTCCAATTATAGGTGTGAACGAGTGCGGAAAAACCACGATACTAAATGCAATTTTCGCATTCGATACATTCAATGACCACTTCGATTCAACAATCAGACATTTAACTGATGTTGAAAATCTATACAAAATTCAGAATAAGCAAGCGGAAATTTCTGCTGAAATTGAGGTGGATTATGAATATCTGCGAGAGGAAATTTTGAAGATAGATATAGGAAAAGAGCTTGGGGTAAAGGTAGAAGTTGATGTAGCTACAGCTACTCAAGAGAAGGAGAAAGACTTATCATTTGATTTGCGAAAAATAAGATTTCCGAAGAAAGATGAATATAAAGGTTTTATTGTAATTACCAGAGTAATTGGCAATGGTAAGAATGCATATAAGCTAGTTTCACCACCTCTTAATTTCAAGCGCTATCCTGATGGTGCAGAAAACCTTTTGTGCACAGATATAGTTGCGAACTTACCTTATATTCTTTACTTCGATGATTTTAGGGAATCCTTCCCTGAGAAGATTGAAGTCAAAGAATCTTCTAAAAATGATTGGGCATCTTATGTTCAGCAGTTATTTAAAAAAACTAATGAAAACTATTCAATATACAAATTGAAAAATATTGAAGATCGAGCTAAGAAGTCTATTATTTCTCATGTAACTAAAAAATTGAACCAAACACTAACTAGAGAATGGTCGAATTTCAAATTAGATAACAAGGAAGCACTCAAAATATCAATTGATTTTATTAAGGAAGTTGAGGGTGAGAACAATGAAAAATATTATCTCAAATTTGATGTAATTGAAAGTGATCCTCAGGGAAATGAAAGATACTTTTATGTAAGAGATAGGAGTAAGGGATTTTATTGGTTTTTTAATTTTGTAATGAAACTCCAATTTAATCCAAAGACAAACGGGAGTGATAATAATGCGATTTATTTATTGGATGAACCTGGCTCATACCTTCATTCGTATGCTCAAAATAAATTATGTTCTAAACTTAAGGAAATATCAAATTCGAATATTGTAATTTATTGTACTCACTCTCATCATCTTTTAAATCCAGATATAATCCCATTAAATAAAATATTAATTGCGAGTAAAGATGATTTTGGCGGAATTAACCTATCTAAGTATCATGACTTTAAGGCGTCAGAGGGTTCTATTCAATCATCATTTCAAGCTGTAGAAGATGCTTTAATGCTTCGTCCAGTGGGACTAGATTTATTTGGTAAAAAAGTTCTGATAGTGGAAGGAATTTATGACTATTATTCTTATAAGCTATTTTTAGATGTTAAGAATTATAATTTCCTACCAGGAAAAGGCGCGGGAACATTAAGTTCCTTTGTGTCACTAATGATAGGATTTGATATTTCTTATAAGGTGCTTTGGGATAATGATGTTGAAGGAAAGAGTAAGTATTCTGAGACTATAGCTTTTTTTGGTGATATGGAGTCAATAGGCAAATTTTATACTTTACCAAATCCATTTAGAATTCTACAGGATATTTTTGCTGGAGAAGATATAAAGCTAATAAAGAAAGAGCTAGGTCTTTCGGACAATGTCTCTTTTGAAAGAGTTATTGCCTCTCTTTATTTTAGTGAAAAAAAGGAATATATTAAGAGTATAGTGTCCGATAAGACCAGGGATAATTTTGAGAAGGTTAGAGAACATCTGGATATATAGGAATTCACTTTTGATTTTCACCTTCGGTCGGTGTTATCACCGATCCGAATACTTGATGTGTATGATGTGGTTTTAGGAGACTTAACTCTAGGCTAGGAATATGATGAAGTACTTATTCTTGTTTGTGTTAATTCTCACTAGTCATCAGTGTCATGCCCAGCCAACGCTATTGATGTTGCAGAAAAGAAATAACAACAAGAATGTGTTCTACAAGAAGGGAGATAAGATTTCCTTTCGTGTGAATGAAAGTAAAACTAAAATATCAGGTGAGATTACTGCAATTCAAGATAGTGTTGTTGTATTTAGGGGACTTGAGGTGAGGGTCAATGAAATATCAAGCCTTTACATTGATGAAAAGACAAGGTGGTGGTTGAGGTATAAGATTGAACAGCTTTCCCTTATTGTTGGAGGTGGTTATTTGTTATTGGATGTGATCAATACCGGAGAATTCAACAGCAAAACATTAATATTAAGTGGCTCATTGATAGGCGTGGGGCTTATCGCCAGGGCCTTCATAGGGAACAAAATAAAGATTAGGGGAAGGACTAAGCTGAGGGTTTTAAGAGTTTGACGTCATTGTCTGACACTGGCAGGCAATGACGATGGAAATTTTTACCTTCGGTCGATAATACTTCAAATCTTAAATGACTACTGAAGAAATACGAGCGGAGTTGAGTCGCATTGCTCAAATAATAGGAGTGAAGTATGATCAGCTCCCAACAGTTTGCCGCCTTCAAGGTGGCGGTCGACCCAATATTGAAATGGCTGATGACGGCCTTCTCTCTTACGAGGCCTACGAACGGGGCTTACAAATCTTCTGTTATAC
>JBATLM010000272.1:0-32169 GCA_049289315.1 Cyclobacteriaceae bacterium | reverse complement strand
CTTCTTCTTTGATTGTCGAGTGTTTTTGCTATCATTTGCCCCTCATCAAATGATGTGTCTTCTATCTTCACTTGCTGAGGCAATTTTTTCAATGGTATTTTTTCTCGTATGAGCTCCTGAATTTTTTCAATGTGAAACTGCTCTGCTTCCGTCACCATTGTGATGGCCTTTCCTTTCTCAGCTGCCCGTCCCGTTCTTCCTATTCGGTGCACATAATCTTCATACCGATTGGGCACTTCAAAGTTGATAACATGCGAAACCTTTGTAATATCAATTCCCCTTGAGCTAACGTCCGTTGCCACCAAAACACGGGCTTCTCCTTCTCCAAATTCTTTTAGTGCATTCAGGCGACTGTTTTGTCCTTTGTTGGAATGGATAACCCGAGCCGGCCCCATACCTTTTCGTTCGATGAATTTGAAAACGTTATTGGCAGATTCTTTTGTTCTCGTAAAAATGATTACTCTTTTGAATTCACCTGGCTTAGACAATAAGTATTCAAGAAAATTAATTTTTGTTTTCAGATTGGGCACGGAGAAATATTGCTGTTTTACCTGTTTTGCCGGAGTTGCCTGAGGCGTTACCTCTACCTTGTGCGGAAATTCCAGAAAATCTTCAGAGAGCTTTTCAACCCGCTCTGGGAATGTAGCAGAAAACAGAAGGTTTTGTTTCTTCGTTGGCAATACCTCAAAAATTTTCCTTAGCTGATGAATAAATCCCATATCCATCATCCTGTCAGCCTCATCAATTACTAAAGTCTTAATATTTTTTACTGGAATCTCATTCCTAAGATAAAGATCCATAAACCTACCTGGCGTGGCCACTAGGATGTCTGCGCCCGCCTTTATAGCATTTATTTGCCCCGTGGGCCCAATACCCCCATATAAGGATACTATGCGTAAATCAGTGCTTTCTGCCAGTGTCTGAGCATTCTGTGTCACTTGCACTACTAACTCCTTCGTTGGGGCAAGTATGAGCGCTCTAGGGCCGTTTTCCTGAGCATACTTTATTCTCATTAAAATAGGCAGCAGGTATGCGGCTGTTTTCCCTGTACCCGTCTGTGCGATACCAATAACCTGTTGCCCTCCTAGAATAAGTGGAATAGATTTCTTTTGAATTTCCGTGGGTCGTAAATAGCCCGCTTTATCAATAGCTGTTAGCAATTGCTTATTTAGCTTAAAGTTTAGCCACTCACTTGATTGATCTGCTTGTTCCACGATTCTATCTTATCTTTGCAAGGTATGAATTCGACCCTTATTCTAAATGCCAAAGTTGTAAACGAAGGAACAGTAACTGAAAATGATGTCCTCATTAAGGGGCAACATATTGAAAAAATTGACTCTGATCTTCAGTCTATTTCTGCCGATAAAGTAATTGATGCAAAAGGAAAATTCCTTTTGCCAGGCGCCATAGATGATCAGGTTCATTTTCGTGAACCCGGACTTACACACAAAGCAACTATCTATTCTGAATCTCGGGCTGCTGTAGCCGGTGGAGTCACTTCGTTTATGGAGATGCCCAATACGATTCCCCCAGCCTTCACACAACAACTCTTAGAGGATAAGTATCAGATTGCTGCCAAAACATCCCTTGGAAACTATTCCTTTTACATGGGTGCTTCTAACGACAACCTGGATGAAGTACTTAAGACTGACATAACCAGAGTCTGCGGGCTAAAAATTTTCATGGGTTCTTCCACTGGCAATTTATTGGTGGACAATTCAAAAACACTGGAAGGATTCTACTCAAAGTTTCCTTCATTGATTGCCACCCATTGCGAAGACGAACCCACTATTCTCCGAAACATAGAATTATACAAAGAGAAGTACGGTAATGCTGTGACTGCCAAGATGCATCCCGAAATACGAAGCCATGAGGCGTGCTTTTTATCTTCTTCATTCGCGGTGAACTTGGCAAAACAACACGGAACACAACTGCATATCCTTCATATCTCTACAGAAAAAGAAACGCACCTATTTGACAATTCAATTCCACTTAAGGACAAGAAAATTACAGCTGAAGCGTGTGTTCATCACCTGTGGTTCAATGATGCCGACTACGATCGATTAGGAATGCAGATCAAATGGAATCCAGCCGTAAAAACACAAGCTGATCAAGAAGGAATACTAAGCGCATTGCTTGATGACCGGATTGATGTGATCGCTACAGATCATGCACCACATACCTGGGAAGAAAAGCAGAAGGACTATTTTAATGCCCCTTCAGGAGGTCCGCTTATTCAGCACAGCATAGTGGCGATGATGGAATTTTATAAGAGGGGTAAAATATCAATCGAAAGAATGGTAGAGAAGATGTGTCACAATCCGGCTATACTTTTCAGAATTGAAAACAGAGGCTACATACGCGAAGGCTATTATGCGGATTTGGTACTGGTAGACCCTACTTCAAAGTGGGAGGTAAATAAGCAAAATATTGTCGCCAAATGCGGATGGTCTCCATTCGAAGGCCAGACATTCTCATCTTCTATTGACTCCACCTGGGTATCGGGCCACCTGGCCTACCAGCAGGGTAAATTCGATGAAAGTCAGATGGGGCAAAGAATGACTTTTAAGAGATAGCAAATCAACTTTAGATCTAAGAGCTCCCAACAATCTGGCGCTCATAAAAAAAGCCCCGTAGAGGGGCTTTAATTTAAGAACGGGTGAAAGACGGGGCTCGAACCCGCGACCCCCAGAATCACAATCTGGTGCTCTAACCAACTGAGCTACGATCACCATTTTATAGAGCCGCAAAGGTATGCAGGCCAAGACAATTTGCAAAACAAAATTAACAAGCCAGACAGGTCGTAGAAAATGATCATTCTATAAATTACCAGACCTGCCTATCGTCATTGAACCTGACCTAATTTTTTGGTATGTTAGAATCATGATCTCGTGGAATGAATTTAATGACTACTCGTTTGATCGAAAAATCAATACGCTCTATGCAAATGGAAATTTTGTGATGGCGATTCGTTACTACGGCTTCAAGGTGAATTTATACTTACTGGATAGTTTTTACATAGAAGTATTTTTTAACCATAAAAAGGGAAGAATTGAAAAGATATCAAGGCTGGACACCACACACAGCCGTATGAAGTTTTATTATGATCAAATAAAACTTCCAGTATTGAGCCAATAAAAAAAGCCCCTTAAAAGGGGCTTTTTTAATAATACAATTATGATTTCTATTAAGCTGTTGCTGCTTGAGATTCTTCCTGCAATTTAGAAGACACCCTAAGGTTAACTGTTTTTCTAGCCTTATTTCCACAATATCCGCACAGATAGTGCTTTAATAGTTCACCTTCCTCAGTATCTGTTGGCTCACGCACAATCTCCTCGCGAACAACTTTGAAGGTCTGGTAGTTACACTCAGGACACTGGATAGCATGCAAGTGACCAGAGTACTTTTCAATTTTGATATACCCAGTCTCATTATCTTTCCATACATCGTAGTCCATGGAGAACAAGTTTTCCTCAGCCTGCATACCTTCATCTAGGTAAGCATCTTCTTCTTCCTCACTAAGCAATTTCATTGCCTTCCCAGTTTTAGGAGAAATCCGTGGCTTATAACGTAATACCTTAAGTCTTTTTTCAATAAAGAATGGATAGTAGAACTTAAGCAGATTTTGAATGATCAATGCCACAATCATACCCATAGATACGGTTGTGAAAATCCTAACGAAAATCCACAGTGCGTTAAGCTCAATAATGTTTGCATTGGCAAAAAAGCATGCCCCAATTACCATTATTAAACCTGCGATCCACAACACTTTGATCTCATACTTATTGATGAAATCATACTTCGACTTACTGTCAGAAGTTGTGAGTAATTTCAGGAAATAACCCAAAACTATGAGCAAACCTGCTGCCCAGCACGCCATCGCAATGTTCGCAGCTAGATTGTTCCACGAATCATAAGAGGGTAAAACGTCTACTTCCATTTTGCTATTTTTTTATCGTTTCTTTTATTCAGGATAACAAATATAATAATCTATACCTCACACCGACCAACTGGTAACTCAAATATATGAGAAAACAATTCAATTTAGCACAGTTTTAGGGTAAAATCCAATCCGCTTATTGGCTCAACCGAGCATTGCCAACATTGGAAACGAAGTTATTTACTATTGAGGCCAGTTCAGAACTGGCCTCAAACATACCCATATGGCCCACCTCCGGAAGTGAATGAAATGACACCAACCTATTAAGGGCTGCTTGCTCGCGAAGGCTATCTATAGCGATTACAGAATCTTTTTCACCCCCAACAATAAGGATAGATTTGGGAGAATTGGCGATCAATTTCTCAGTTGATGGCCGATCTCTCATTGCAGTTGTGTAGGCCAAAAACGTTGATTCTGTGGTTTTAAGAGCTGTTTTATGTACAAAATCGATTGAAGGATGGTTCTTTTGGTGGTAAAGATCAGGAACAAAAGAATCCACAAAGGCCTTTACTCCATGTTCTTTCACAAATGCCATTACTTTAGTTCTATTGATTCTTTTTTCATTAGTATCTGCTCTAGCGGTTGAATGTATTAATCCGAAAGCTGAAAAAAGAGATGGCATTTGTTCCGCCATAGACAGCGAAATATATCCGCCAAGCGAGTGCCCAATAACAACCGGGTCTTTAAATCCCTGTGCTAACACCCATTCGTTGAGATCTCTGCCAATTTCTTGAAGAGTAATGTCCGTTTTGGCCAATTTACTGGAGCCAAAACCTGGTAGGTCAAGGGTAATAACCTGATAGTTATTTGAAAGGCCTGTTATAAATGAGTCCCAGATTTCTCCCGTCTCACAGAAACCATGAATAAAAATTACGGGAAGGCCTTCTCCTTTTATCTTATAATTAATGAATGACATTCAAAGACTAGAAAGGCTTTGAAACAGGTTCAAGCATTTGCATCACCACTTTCTTAATGCCTTCTGGATCAAATCCGCATTCACGATGGAGTTCAAGTTGCTCACCGTGCTCGACAATACGATCAGGAATTCCTAATCTTGTTACGCTTGTGTGGTAGTTATTGTCTGCCATAAATTCCAATATGGCACTTCCAATTCCACCCTGAATGCATCCGTCTTCTACAGTGACTACTTTTTTGAAATTAGTAAACACATCATGAAGCAATTCCTCATCCAATGGCTTTGCAAATCTCATATCGTAGTGTGCAACTTCAATTCCCTGCGCTGAAAGTTCTTCACACACCTCCACCGCATAATTGCCGATATGTCCGATGGTAAGGATTGCCAATTCTTCACCCTCCTTAATAATTCTTCCTGTTCCGATTTCAATTTCTTCCATCGGGGTTCTCCATTCCGACATCACACCCTGACCACGAGGATAACGAATAGAAAACGCCTGGTCTTCTCTTGGAAGAGCGGCTGTATACATCAGATTGCGCAACTCACTTTCGTTCATCGGGCTTGCTATAATCATGTTTGGCAAGCATCTAAAATACGCCAGATCATAAGCACCGTGATGGGTGGGGCCATCTGCACCAGCAAACCCTGCCCTATCCAAACAGAAATTGACGGGAAGGTTTTGAATACAAACATCATGCACCACCTGATCGTAGGCACGCTGCATAAACGAACTGTATATGTTACAGAAGGGGATCAAACCCTGTGTCGCAAGCCCTGCGGAAAAAGTCACCGCATGCTGCTCAGCGATTCCTACATCAAATGCACGATCAGGCATCTCCTCCATCATGATGTTCATGGACGAGCCTGATGGCATGGCAGGGGTAACTCCTATTATTTTTTCATTGTCCCTGGCCAACTCCACTAGCGTATTCCCAAACACATCCTGATACTTAGGTGGTTGGGGTTTGTCATGGATCTTTTTGAAAATTTCTCCAGTTATTTTATCAAAAGTACCCGGGGCATGCCATGTGGTTTTATTCCCACTTTCGGCTGGACCAAATCCTTTGCCTTTGGTGGTAACACAATGAAGAATCTTTGGCCCTTTAATTTGCTTGAGGTCCTTTAACACTGCAACCATATGGTCAACATCATGACCATCTACCGGACCAAAGTAGCGCAGGTTCAATGACTCAAAGAAGTTACTTTGGCTTAGTAGTGTCGACTTGATACCATTCTCAACTTTTGAAACGATCTCCTGAGCATTCTTACCAAAGTGCGAAAGCTTACCCAGCAAATTCCAAACCTCATCTTTGATCTTATTATAAGTTTGTGAGGTAGTTATATCTGTCAGGTAATCTTTTAGCGCCCCCACATTGGGGTCAATGGACATGCAGTTATCATTGAGGATAATTATAATATTGGAGTCAGAGACTCCTGCATGATTCAATCCTTCAAATGCAATACCTCCCGTAAGTGCGCCATCACCAATAACTGCGATATGTTGCTTCTCCTGATCGCCATTATACTTGGAGGCCATGGCCATACCCAACGCAGCTGAAATAGAAGTAGATGAATGGCCTACTCCAAAAGTATCATACTCACTTTCTTTTCTTTTTGGAAACCCGGAAATGCCACCGTACATACGGTTGGTATGAAAAGCTTCCATGCGACCGGTGAGAATCTTATGCCCATAGGCTTGGTGCCCTACATCCCAAACCAATTGGTCATTAGGGGTATTAAATACGTAGTGTAAGGCTACAGTAAGCTCAATAACACCAAGACTGGCTCCAAAATGGCCACCATAGACAGAGACATTATCAACTATAAATTGTCTTAATTCTTCGCATAGCTTCACCAGCTGTGCCTGATCGAGCTTTTTGAGGTCCTCAGGGCTCTCAATACGACTTAAAAGTTTTCCGGGTTTAATTAGCATTCTTTTAGAATGGGTATTTATCCTTTAACAGCTACTTAAGGTAAGTGTTTTGTCTAATTTGATCAGTTTGTAGGACAAATTTAAGCATTAGTTCCTAAAAGGTTTTCTGGGCTCTTTTGAATACTTTTGCACCCCATGACAACTAAAGAGAGCTTCGAAGTAAGATTACCCCTTTTTGAAGGTCCATTTGACCTTCTTTTGTTCTTTATTGAGCGCGATGAGCTAGATATCTATGACATTCCGATAGCTACCATTACCAACGATTTCCTTGACTACATGCATCATTTGGAGACTTTCAATGTGGAAGTAGCAAGTGAGTTTATTCTAGTAGCAGCTACTTTGATGCGGATAAAGTCAAAAATGCTTCTGCCGCGCCCTCAGATTGATGAACAAGGCAATGAGGTAGATCCAAGAGAAGAATTAATAAAGCACTTACTGGAGTATAAGAAATACAAATCGGTAATAGACGACTTCCACAAAATGGAGGAGTCTGAACTGATGAAGGAAAAACGAGGTAACATCATGAAGGAACTCCGTGCATTGGCGGAAAGTACCAATGTGGAAGCCGAACTTCAGGATGTCGACTTGTTTAAATTATTGACAGTTTTTGAAAAAGTCTTAAAAAGACAGGAAGAAGAAAAGAATAAGCCAGTTCATCAGGTCATTCAATATCCTTTTACCATTGATGGTCAAAAGCAATACATTACTTCTGAGTTAGCAACTAAATCAAAAATTGCTTTCACTGATTTATTTCAAGGTGCACCTACAAGAATTTCGTTGATCTTTAACTTTCTGGCTATTCTTGAAATGTTGGCCAATGGGCAACTGGGTATTCAGGTTGGAGAAGGGTTCAATAATTTTTGGATCAAGAGACCTGAAGAAGAGACTGTTTCTGAATAAGGCTAATCTTTAGGCGCCTGATCGATAAGACCTCCAGTAATTCGGATCAGACCCATTTTAGTAGATATACTATTGAAGATAGCCAGGTAGGCTTCCAGCGCTGCGTTGCGGGCATTCTCTTGAACGATCCGCAAGTCGATAGCACTAAGTGCTCCATTTCTATAACGCTCATTGGCAAGATCAAGGTTCAAATCTGCAGCCTCCAGCTTTGTTAAAGATATACTCACTAGCTGATTGCGCAGATTATACATATCATAATTCGCCAATAGGTCATTTTCCAAAGACAGTTCTAATTGGTCAGTATTTAACTCAGCAATTTTTTCCTGCACCTTAGCATTCTCTATGGCCCGTTTTATTTGACCTCCATTAAATAGATTAACTCTCAAAGAAAGGTTCGCGTATCCACCATATGAATTACCGGTTTGTGTTTGAGGAGTCAGAGCAGTTTCGTTTACCGTGTTGATTACGGGCATGGAAGGGTCGTTGTTTAAATAGCCAACTGTATTGTCAATAGTATTTCCTGTATTGGATCTAAAATTTGCATTTAACTGATCCAAACTTCCGTTTCCTCCAATATTTAAAGCAATGGTGGGTGACATGCTGGCTTGCTGAAGTTTTGTGTTACTCCTGAGTATCTCCTGATTCAAAAATTGGTTTTTGAGATTGGTGTTGGAGCTCACCATCTTAGCCCTCAGGTTTTCATAATCATACATTTCGTGCTGATACTCCAGCGAGTCCATCAACTCAAATTTGGTTTGCATATCTTCATTGAGCAATAGATTGAGTTGCCTCAGAGAGTTTTTGTAAACGATGCCTTGTAACAATACATTGGCTGAGTCGGTGAGGTAATTGTTTTGTTCTTGCAGCACATCAAAAGTTATTGCTCCGCCCAACTCTTTCCTCAGTTTCACATAGTCATATCGTTCTTTGGAAAACGACATGTTGTTTTCCAGAATATGCAGTCGCTCTTTTTCAAGAAGTGCTTGATAGTAGCCTAAAATGATTGATTGAAGTGTGGTCTCCATCACAAATGCCGAATTTCCATAGCTCAGTTGCTCCAGTTGAGCCAACCGCTGCTTGTTGATTTTTACGGCAAAACCATCAAATAACACGAATTGCACGTCTAACTGCCCATTCAGGTTATCCGAAATATTTCTACCGGCTACTGCAAAAGGGTTAGCTGGTTTGCGTTGCACCACCGTATTGTTTTGATTTCCAGAAAAGGAAATTGTTGGGAACCTTCCTGCTTGTCCCCAATTATTATTGTTTCTGGCAACCTCTACATTAAGTTGCTCAATCTGCACATCAAAATTATTCTTCAAGCCTATAGAGATAGCTCGAGCAAGACTAAGTGTGTCCTGAGCCTGAATTGTTGTAGTAAGTACTATGGCAATTAATATCCCAAGAAGTCGGTTCATAAAAAAATTAGTCGATAGATGCGCTGGCTTCTTTGCCACTGAAATAACTATATATGGCTGGTATTACAAACAATGTTAATACCGTTGCAAACAACAAGCCACCGATAATGGCTATTCCCATAGACACACGGCTTTCTGATCCTGCACCTAAAGCAAGCGCTATTGGCAAAATTCCTAAAATTGTTGAAAGGCTGGTCATGATAATAGGGCGAAAACGAGACTCTGCAGCTCCAATCACAGCGTCAATTGCTTTTAACCCTTGCTCCTTACGCTGGTTGGCAAACTCCACGATTAAAATTCCGTTTTTCGTCACCAGACCAATAAGCATGATAATCCCAATTTGACTGAAAATATTCATTGTCTGATTGGTGTACCAGAGTGATACGAGTGCCCCGGACAGCGCCAGAGGTACTGTAAACATGATTATCAATGGGTCTTTGAAACTTTCGAATTGACCTGCCAGCACCAGATAAATGATAGCCAGTGCCATTAAAAATGCGAGGTAAATACTTGAAGAACTTTCTGAGAATTCGCGGGAAGCTCCGGCTAGGCTCGTACTGTAAGTTTCATCCAACACCTCGCTGGCAATACGCTCCATCTCTGCGATGCCCTCCTCCAGCGCAACTCCAGGGGCAGGTTGTGCGCTTACCTTAGCAGACGAATACCTGTTGAACCTATACAACGTTGGAGCACTACTCTGCTCTTCCACAGTTACTAAGTTATCCATCTGAATAATTTCTCCCCTTCTGTTTCTCACATATAAGGTTTTTAAATCCAAAGGTTCATTTCTGTTTTTCTTTTCCACTTGACCTATGATCTGGTATTGTTTACCATCCATGATAAAATTGCCAAATCGAGAACCACTCAATCCAAGCTGAAGGGTTTGAGAAATATCGATTACGTTTACTCCAAGATTTCTAGCCTTATCACGGTTGATGATAATATTGATCTCAGGCTTATTGAATTTTAAATCAAGATCCACGAAAGTAAACTTTGGGCTTTCGTTGGCTCTCTCTATAAACTGTGGAAGCACGGCCTTTAGTTTACCAATATCGGCTGCCTGCACAACAATTTGAACTGGAAAACCACCTCGTCTATCTCCAATAGTTTGAGATTGAGATACAAAAGTCCTTACTCCGGTAAATTTTTTTGATTTGGGGGTTAGATCATCAACTATTTCTCGTTGGCTACGATCTCTTTCGGATCGGTCTTTCAACATTACCTTTAAAAAGCCACTGTTAGCTCCTCCGCCTCCGCCTCCAAAACTTGGAGCCGTAATGCTTAAAACACCAAGCATTTCTGGCACCTCCTCTTCTATGAACTCGTACATGGCTGTTACGTATCCATCCATGTATTCAAAAGTGGCGCCTTCCGGTGCTTGTGCTTGAAATCTAAATTCACCCCGATCTTCCATTGGAGCCAATTCGGAGGGAATACTCATCATTAAAATATAAATTAAAACACCAGCCACGGCAATGATTACAAATGCCAGCCATCTTCTTTTCATAAACCCTTCAAGGGCTCTTCCATAAGACGCGGAAAGCCTATTAAAAAATGGTTCTGTCTTTCTATACAACCATGGTTGCACAGCCCTTCTCTTTAAGAGTTTTGAACTCATCATAGGGGTAAGGGTAAGAGAGACGAATGAAGAAATAGCTACCGCACTGGCCACCACTAGTCCAAATTCCCTAAACAGTCTTCCTGTTAATCCATCAAGAAAAATAACAGGTAAAAACACAGCAACTACAGCGATAGTAGTAGAGATAACAGCAAAATAAATCTCAGTAGATCCTTTTTTAGCAGCCTCCTTGGGGTCAAGCCCTTCCTCCACTTTAGTATAAATATTTTCCAACACTACAATGGCATCATCAACCACCAACCCAATTGCCAAAACGATACCTAGCATGGTAAGTACATTGATTGTAAAGCCCAGCAAGTACATGACAAAGAAACATCCTATCAAAGAAATAGGAATGGTAACTACCGGGATAAGTGTAGTTCGCCAATCCCTTAGAAATATAAAGATGATAAATAGCACAAGGATAAAGGCCATAAAAATGGTCTCTTGAACTTCACCTATAGAGGCACGGATATAATCCGTGGAGTCATCACTCACGACCCAGCTTACATCTTCAGGTAAGTCTTTCTCAATCTGAGCAAGTTTTTTATAAAGGTTGTCAGCGATTTCAATATTGTTGGCACCAGGCTGCGCCACCACGGCAATAGCAACCCCCGGAACTCCATCACGCCTCATCAATGTTCTATCATTTTCGGCATAGAGCTGAGCATACCCTACGTCCTGAAATCGTACTACCTGATCTCCGTCTTCTTTTACAATTAGATTGTTAAAATCCTCCACCGAATTCAACCGGCCCATGGTGCGCACCGTTAATTCCGTGTTTTGGCCTTCAATTCGCCCGCTAGGCAACTCCACATTTTCTCTGTTAACAGCCTGATAGACGTCTGTTGGGGTCAATTTGAGGCCAGCCAAGCGTATCGGATCCATCCATAAACGCATGGAATATTTCTGCTCTCCCCACACATTTACAGTGCTTACACCTGGAATGGTTTGGAGTCGTTCTTTAAAATAGATTCCAGCAATTCTGGAGAGCTCAAGTAGATTTCTCTTACCGCTCATCACTGTCAGGTAAATGATAGGCTGTGAGTCAGCATCTGCTTTCGTTACTACAGGCGGGTCTACATCAGGGGGAAGGTTTCTAACTGCTCCGGATACTTTATCTCTCACATCGTTTGCAGCAGCTTCAAGATCCACACCCAATTCAAATTCAATAGAAATACTACTGCGCCCTTCTCTACTGGATGAACTAATAGTACGGATACCAGCAATACCGTTAATGGCATCTTCCAGCGGTTCCGTAATTTGAGATTCCACTACATCGGAATTGGCACCAGTGTAAGATGTGGATACAGAAATAACTGGAGGATCTACACTGGGAAATTCTCGTACGCCCAGATAACCAAACCCAATAAAGCCAAACAAGATGATTACCAGCGAAAATACCATCGCTAGTACTGGTCGGTTAATACTAATATTTGATAAGCTAGCCATAACTAATTCATTTTAGTAATCTGAATGTCCAACCCATTTCTTAATTGTAAAATACCAGTTGTAATCAGCGTGTCCTTGGGATGCAGCCCTGAAACAATTTCTAGCCTCACATTATCCCTTAAGCCAGTTTGTACAGATACTTCCTTTGCTTTTCCATGGTCGCTAATAAAAACTTTATGTCCATTAAGTTCCGGTATGACGGCTTCCGTAGGAACCAGAATAGCATTATTGGTGGAGCCAAGGATCAACTCTACTCTTACGAATTGTCCAGGAAGTAAGAGTCCTTTTGTATTTTCAGCCAGCGCCCTGATTTTAAGTGTTCTTGTATTGGCGTCTATTTGAGGTTCAATTGCATACACTTCACCCACAAAAATACTTGTATCGCTTTCCACCGTGAAATTGATCTTTTGCTTAGGCTTTACTTGCATGCTGTACCTGCCTGGGATGGCAAACTCTATTTTTGCCGGGCTTATATTATAGAGGTTTGCAATTGGAGTGCTTGTGGCAATCAAAGCGCCCTCACTTACATATCTTAATCCTATTATGCCATCAAAAGGGGCTCTGATTTTAGTTTTTTCAAACTGAGCTTCAAGCACGGCAATATCTGCGAGTGAAGTATTCAGTCTATTCAACGCATTGTCATACTCTTCCTGACTAATAGCATCTTTCTCAAGAAGTTTGCGCTGTCTGAATTCAATGCCCTCATTCAGCTTTTTATTAAATCTCTGTTTCGTTAACTCTGCCTTAATCTCAACATCATTTACCTCTAACAGTAAATCCCCCTTCTTTACGCTCCTTCCTTCTTGAAAATATATTTTCGTAATCTTTCCGGCAGTTTCACTTTTTAGTTCTAGTGACTCATTGGCCTGCACAGACCCAGTCACTACTACTACATTATCCAATCTTGAGGTAGTAATAACCATTGCCTCAACGGGAAGGGAGCTTGGTCCTCTTCTAGCACCTTGAGCAGCTTTGGCAGCTGGGCCATCCTCACCGCCCCATAAATCGAGCTTTGGAATTACTAAAAGAGCTGCAACAGCTAAAATAGTCAGCACAGAAAAAATCCATTTTTTCATCAACAGTAGAATAAGGGAATCTAAAAATTAGTTCATTGAATTAAGCCGCTCATGTAATTCCAACACTTGAGGAATTACCAACTGCGTTTCGTCATTCACAATTACATCATCGGCTCTTGCCATTTTTTCTTCTTCACTCATCTGATTCTCGATAATGCGCTCAACTTCCAGTAAGCTTCGATGAGGATCACGTTTTAATACTCTTTGAATCCGGAGACTTTCAGGTGCCGATACAACGATCAAATGATCCAATTGTTCAGCAGATCCCGACTCGATAAGCAGTGCAGCTTCTTTGATCACATATTTGCTCTCTTTTTGCTGATCAACCCAACCTCTGTAATCATGTGCTACGCGGGGGTGTACTATCGCGTTTAATTTTTTCAATTCAGTAGGATCGGCAAAAGCCTTTCTTAAGTGCTCTTTGTTCAAAGTACCATTCGTATGGTACGACAAGATTCCGAATTCTTTTTGGATTTGCTCGACCAGTATTCTGTCAGTGGTCATTAGCATTTTCGCTCGGCTGTCAGCATCATATAAGGGAATTCCGAGACAACCGAATATCTTACAAATCAGGCTTTTACCTGATCCGATGCCTCCTGTGATGCCTACCTGAATGGGCCTATTCATAACCCTTATTGGGTGATTAGTATAATTTAACAGATACCGAATCCACGCGTATAAGCCGGGTGTTAATGGGTAAGCCCTGAATCTTGGGCAATAACTTCTTATCACCTTTTTTAACCCCTTTTAAATCTAGTACAGCTACGTATTGCCCCACAGCTTCATTAAAATCTTCTAACTGACTCTTGGGCACCTGTATCAAACATTGCACGCTGTCTTTCACCAAATTTAACCTAGAATTACCAGGCGCATTTTCAACAATAAGTTTTACTCTTTTATTTACCTCAATCCATTCAACCACTTCAAAAATGACCTCGACTGATTCCGGAGTTCGTTTCAGTAAATCCTCTCTTGATACTCTCACCTCTACTTCCTCTCGAAAATCACTTTTGATCTGCTCTTCATTTAATTCCAATAACACTGAATCAGGCAATTGATCAAGGACGCTCTTCGGCCCCTCCAGCGAAATGGAGTCCGGAAGCACCACTATTGGGCTCAGTCTGCCAAACCCCGCAGCAAACGCAAAATTATCAGGGTCAACGGCTACTTTTATTTTCCGCTTTTCCCTGGGATCCAGCGTGAGGTACAATGTATCAGTAACCACATGGTTGATCTGTAGATTCCCCAATTGTCCAGCCAGAAGAGCAGGCAATGTGCTACCTACTATTTTCCTTACCTCGGTAGGTCTTTCCAGAGGTATATTCATATCAGGAAGATTTACGCCAAGACTTTTTCTTAGCAAATCCCAACCATTGCCGCTCACATTCATAAAAACTACTTTGGGCAAAGGCTCTACAGGTACATACCTGTCCTGATCAAACTGAAAATTAACAGCAAATCGGAGGTTTGTAGAGTAGTCCTTATTAAGTGCATTGAAAAACCAAAACACCAGAGCGGTAAGTAAGCATAAGGTTACCGCCTTCCAATTGGTACGATTGAAATGAAAAAGATTGATAATGACGCGAAAAAAATTCACATCTGGGTTGTTACTTTTTGCCTGCCATCGCCTTAGTCGATTCCATAGAAATGGATGACCTATTGAATTTAATACGACCTCCTTTTTCTACTTCCAATATGAATGTATCTCCATCTATTTCAGCAACTCTGCCGTGCATTCCTCCGATGGTTATGATATAGTCACCTTTAGCTACTTCCTCAGTAAACTTCTTCTGATCTTTTGCTTTTTTCTGCTGTGGGCGAATCATGAAAAAGTAAAAAACAACCACTATGGCGAGCATAAATACCATGGAAGTCCACCCGCTTCCACCCTGTGCCTGTAATAAAATTGTATACATCATTTTGCTAAAAATTTAGGCCGCAAAGTTATCCTATTAAAAGCAAACATCCCAAACCCTTACGGGAATGGGATGTTTGTTAATTCATTGGTAATGCTATTAGCGAGTGGGTCCGTTTGCTCCAGTAGCCTTAGGTGTTACCATTGCCTTAAATCTTAAGGTGGTTACTTTAGGCCATGTGTTGGCGGTCACTGTTATCGTCTTATTCTGAATGTTAGGCTTTCCATTGCTATCAAACTCTGCCTTAACAAATCCAGTTCCTCCTACCGGAATTGGCTCTTTAGACCAGTCAGGCACAGTACATCCACAAGATGGCTGCGCATTTTGAATGATAAGTGGAGCGGCTCCAGTATTCTTAAAAGAGTAAGTATACTCTACTTTATCACCTTCCTTGATTGTGCCAAAATCATGATCTGTTGAGGCAAATTCAAATGAAGGAAGCGGTCCTTCAGGCTTAGTATCTGCAACAGGCGCTGCCGCAGGTGAGGCCATCGTATTTGGTGCTGCACCATTACCTTCTAATTGAACCAGTCTGCTCTCCAGTTCAGCAATTCTTTTCTCAGCAGCTCGATCTTTACAACTTGCGAAAGCCGCACTTACCAATAGAACTAGGATGACACGATTTAAGATTTTCATATTTCTTCTTTTAATAATTATGATTTAACAAAAATAAATTCTTCTTCCAGCGAAAGCCAACCGGACGAATCAATTAACAATTCTTTAACTTTTTTCAGTTCCTCTAATTTGTGACAATAAGTCATCTACGTCTTCCAGAAGCCTTTCTGCTTTATTTTTAGCCTCAGAAACCACCTTTGCCCCCTGAGACTTTGCCTCTGAAGTAAGTGGAGTTTCTTTCCCTTTTACTAAATCATCCAGAAATTGCTCCAATACCCCTTTATACTTATCCAGCTTATAGGTAAGCTTCTCACGTGTATTAGACCCCTTGTCGGGTGCGTAAAGAATACCCAACATGCCTCCTAGGGCCGCTCCAGATAAAAATGCCATTAAAGCACCACTCTTTTTACTCATATCAAATTCAATTTTGGGAGGGTAAAGATACAACGAAATTGTAAGAAGTCCACTTTTGAGGCCTTCTAAGACATTTTTGCCCTTGAATCCCTATTTGTTGTCGATCAGCCCTCTTCCGCTTTTCTTAACCACACCAGAGGTGACAAGCTCTTTGGATATCACATCCAGAATGCCATTAACAAATTTGGCGCTTTTTGGGGTGCTGTAATGTTTGGTTAGCTCTATGTATTCATTGATAGTCACTTTCACAGGAATAGCAGGGAAATTGATCAACTCTGTGATGGCCATCTCCAGAATTACCCTGTCAGTCAATGGCAGCCTGTCCACCTCCCAGTTTTTTGTATTGTTGGCTATTAAATCCTTGTTGGATCGTTCGATCTGTGTCGTCTTTTCAAAAAGTGTATTCATGAATATTAGATCATCCTCCCAGTCCATGGATAACTTTTGCACTTGAATGACGCCAAGATCAGCATCTAACGACTTCAGTGTTTTATCAGCCAGGCTTTTGACAATGTCATGATCTTCAGTCCAGCGAATATCTCGCTCAGCAAAAAAATCATTGATGACTGTCTCTCCCAAAATAAGCTTGCGAACAATGTGCTTTATAATACTCTTCTGCTCGTTCTCATCTGGAGCCTCGCCTTTCACATGCTCCAAATAAACTTTGTCAGTTTTAATGACGTCACGAAACCAACCTTGAACTAGTGTTCTGTGGTTGTCCCATGTTGCATTGGTTTTCAGCAGCAAGCCTTGCAATGCCTCATCTTTTCTTAACGCATTGACAAACCCGTTTTGTAGAAAATTAGAATGGTTAATTTTTTTATCGGCTTTTGTTGCATCAGAAAACGCAATCAATAACCCTAGCACTTCGTAGTAACGCTGATTAATTTTCTCTACTTCTGCTACAAGGTTCTTTTTTAAGAAACTAAAGTCTTTTTTATTGCTGCTTCGGCAAAGCTTAAGGGCTTCCTCAACCACACTAGTGACTCTCTCGTCTTCACTCTCTTTCGCCTTTTCATCAACAAAAAGTTTCTTGTACAATGAAAGTGCTTCAATTTTCTTTTCCTTAAGTAGTGGCTTGTCCTGCACCTCCATAGAATTGAGGTCGGGAGTAAAACGCTCATCAATTAAATCCTGCGCCAGCGTATTATTCGCTTCCATGCATTGTTCGTATGCAAATAAGCTTTGCATAATCTTTACTCGAAGCGTACGTCTGTTTAGCATGATTCAAAGAACGTTGTGTGCGCGAAATTACAACGAATGTGTTAAATAAACGAAAATAAGGATGTGATACTACCTCGGAATCCTTACCCTTCCCACCTCTGCAATTCTTTTTTCCGCCATCTTAATCGCTGCCTCCTGGCTTGTGATTTTTTCTTTTTCGGCCAGGTTTAGAATATTAAGACATGTATCATAAATCTTTTCAGTGTGACGATACACTCTATCCCTGTTGTAGTTGCCATAAAACTCATTCCCAACGTTGATCACACCACCCGCGTTGATTAGAAAATCAGGAGCGTAAACTATCCCTCTATCCAGCAACATATTGCCATGCTTTAACTCATCCTTCAACTGGTTATTGGCACCTCCTGCTACAACTGCACAATTTAATCTTGGGATGGTATCATCATTAAGGGATGCCCCAAGTGCGCATGGCGCATAGATATCCATGTCCAAATCATAGATTTTATCCTGATCGACAGTATCCACGCCAAAGCGTTTCGCGATATCCTTCATTTTCTCTTCTGAGATGTCAGTGATAGTCACTTTGGCATTTTCCTTTACCAATAGCTCCACCAGATAAGTTCCTACCTGTCCTACACCTTGTACACCAATTTTTTTACCACCTAAGTCATCGCTTCCAAAAACTTTTTTTGCAGTAGCCTTGATACCCATGTAAACTCCGTAAGCAGTAACTGGGGATGGATCTCCTCCTCCTCCCATAGACTCTGGAAGCCCTGTTACATATTTTGTTTCCATGCTGATGTATTCCATATCAGCCGTATTCATATTGACATCCTCCGCAGTAATGTACTTTCCGCTTAGGCTTTGGATAAATTTTCCAAACCTTCTGAGGTACGCTTCAGTTTTCATTGTCTTAGCATCACCTATCAACACCGCTTTCCCACCACCAAGATTTAAGCCGCTGATTGCTGCCTTAAAAGTCATTCCTCTGGACAAACGAAGTACGTCAGTTAGCGCCTCCTGCTCAGATGCATAGTTCCACATTCTGGTACCACCAAGAGCTGGCCCAAGGGCCGTATTGTGTATGGCGATTAATGCTTTAAGACCCGTAGCCTCATCATAACAATGTACTACCTGCTCGTGACCAAGCTCTGCAACTTTGGCAAACAGACCTTCAGGTTGCACCGATTGAACTTCTTTAATCTCCATCGACTTATAATTTAAATTATTGATTGGCTACTTTTGCCCCTCTCGCATTAAACGAAATTGTAAAGTGGGTGAGCAAAACTATCTTTTTTCTGGTTTTATATCAAAGACTGTTCTGCCGCCAAATTGAACTAATGCAATATTCTTTCGTTTTTAGGAGATCAAGCTAATTTTATTTCATGAAGGAACTCCGATACCTCAATAAATACCTGATAAAATATAAATGGCATATCCTCTGGGGAGGTGTTTTTGTAATCATATCCAATATTTTTCAGATTCTTCCAGCCCAAATGGTGCGTCACGCCATTGATTTGGTGATAGACAATATCAGAGTTTATGAGGCTTTTGATCAGATGAAGGTGCAAAATACTTTTTTTGAAGTCTTTGCTTTTGGGATACTTGTGTACGCTGCCCTCATTCTTATCATGGCATTGCTGCGGGGCATCTTTCTCTATTTTGTGAGACAAACGCTTATTGTGATGAGTCGTCTCATTGAATATGATTTGAAGAATGAAATATTTGAGCACTATCAGACTCTTCCTCTAAGTTTTTACAGAAGGAACAACACGGGAGATTTAATGAATAGGATCTCTGAAGATGTAGGTCGTGTGCGAATGTACCTCGGCCCATCCATTATGTATGGCATGCAGCTCTTCGCACTATTCGCCATGCTTATTCCTATCATGTTTAGCATTAGCCCTATGCTCACCTGGTATGCCTTGATACCGCTACCTCTTTTATCGTTCTCTATTTATTATGTCAACAATATTATTGAAAGAAGATCTGAACAAATTCAAAAGAGTCAATCCCGGCTAAGCACGTTCGTTCAAGAAGCGTTCTCTGGAATCCGTGTGCTCAAGTCATTTACGCGTGAGAATGAGTCCATTAATAATTTTTCTAAAGAAAGTGATGAATACAAGCGTCAATCGTTACGCCTTACACGTGTGCAGGCTTTATTTTTTCCTTTGATTACAGGACTTATAGGGCTAAGCACTATACTGGCGGTATACGCTGGTGGAGTAGAAGTAATTAGTGGAGCATTAACATTTGGCAACATCGCTGAGTTTATCATTTACGTGAATCTGCTCACCTGGCCTGTTGCCTCCCTTGGGTGGACCAGCAGTCTGGTGCAAAGAGCGGAAGCATCACAAAAGAGAATCAATGAATTTTTGAAAACCAAAACTGATATTATTTCTGAAGAAAATCTGGAGCGTGAGATTCAAGGAAAAATAGAATTTAAGGATGTTAGCTTCGAATACCCTGATACTGGGATCGTTGCACTTAAAAATATTTCCTTTAGCATTAGTCCGGGGGAATCACTTGCCATCATTGGAACCACCGGATCTGGAAAGAGTACCATTGCTAATCTTATTGGTAGGCTTTATGATTCAACAAAGGGTGAAGTACTAATTGACGATATCTCTATAAAAAAATATCAACTGACTTCTATACGAAGTCAAATGGGGTTTGTTCCTCAAGATGTTTTCCTCTTTAGCGATACCATTTACAACAACATCGGGTTTGGTATTTCCGATTCTGATGAAGAGAAAGTGAAGAAAGCTGCTATTGATGCTGATGTTTATGACAATATCATGAGTTTCCCATTAGGCTTTCAAACTAGGGTAGGAGAGAGAGGAATAACGTTATCAGGTGGGCAAAAGCAACGCGTGTCTATTGCACGGGCTATTGCTCGTGAACCTAAGATTTTAGTGCTGGATGATTCTTTATCTGCAGTTGACACGAAAACGGAGAACACCATTCTCAACAGCATGAAAAAGATCATGAAGGGGAGAACCAGTGTTATTATTTCACATCGTGTGTCCTCAGCAAAATTGGCCAATAAAATTATTGTGCTCCATGATGCAGAGATTGTGGAAGAAGGAACTCATGAAAGTTTATTTGCTAAAGGAGGAACCTATAGAGAACTGTACGAAAAGCAAATGCAATCTAGTGAGGTGGAGAATTAAAATACGTAACGAAGACCTACACCTCCCTGAAAGCGCTGATAGCCGGGATCAAGCAATGTATCTGTAAACCACTCAATCTCTATGAAGGCAGATATGGGTAACGTAAAATAAGAATACTCAAACCCAACAACAGCCACGGGGCCATAGGTAAAACGATTTCTACTGAACTTATCAAACCTGCTTTCAACATTGACAATCAGCCCTTCTTCGTATAGGTAATCATACTCCAGTGTAGTACTTCTCCATTGCCATCCGAGACCCGTATAAAACTGCAGCCCTTCTGATACTTTGTCCATGTTCCATTGGTAGAGAAACTTGGCCTGAAAAAACCAGTCAGTAGTAGCTTTATGTGCGAGGTAGGTAATACGTTTGTCGTCCCCTAAAGTATCGGGTAGATAGGTGTTGTAAAGGTCGCGATAGTATTTATTGTACAATCCACTTGCAGCCTTTCCTGCATCTGCGGTGAAAGACCAGTTTTTATTAGGATAAAACTTATAAGTAAGTGCAAATGGATCTCCCATCTTCACACCAATTCCCTGATAGGGGTAAGCGCTGGTTTCAAAAATAGGGCACATGATGCGCATTTTACTACGCGGAACGGTGGGCACCCTAAACTTGGCACTCTTTACGCTTTTTCTGACCTGTGCATGCATAGAACCAGCAGCAAGCACTAGGGCAAATAGTATTATAAATGTCTTTTTCAAGGGCATTAAGGCAAATATAACTCTTTTGGGATTATGGCCGGATGAACTGTAGATTTTGAAGGTTGAACGTTAAACAACCTCTTTGTACTGCATCCTGTGGAGATGAGCGTAGTAACCATCCTGAGCCAAAAGAGTCTCGTGGCTCCCTACCTCCTTGATCTCTCCCTTGTCCAATACCATGATGGTATCGGCTTTTTGAATGGTAGAAAGCCTATGGGCAATAACAATTGAGGTTCTGTTGCTCATCATCTTTTCAATTGCCACTTGTATCATTTCCTCCGTTTCATGATCCACAGAACTTGTAGCCTCGTCCAGAACAAGAATTTTCGGATCATACACCATGGCCCTGATGAACGACAACAATTGTCTTTGCCCTACGGAAAGCGTTGCCCCTCGTTCCATCACATTGTAATCCAATCCACCAGGCAAGCGTTCTATGAATTTCCTTGCCCCTACCAAATCAGCTGCATGCATAATCATGTCATCGGTAACTTCCGGAGCACCCAACGTGATATTGTATCTAATCGTATCGCTAAAAAGAAAGACATCTTGAAGTACCACACCAATACCTTTACGCAAGGATGACAATTCTATATCAACAATATCATTGTCATCTACCTTGATGCTGCCTCTATTAATTTCATAAAAGCGATTAAGCAAATTGATAATGGAAGATTTTCCCGCACCAGTCGCTCCCACCAGCGCGACAGTTTCTCCAGGATTTATTCTAAGGTTGATATCTTTTAATACATACTCTGCTTCATTGTAGGCAAACCAAACATGCTCAAACTCTACTTTACCCTTAATTTCTGAAAGCGATTTTTCACCATTGTTTACCAAATGCTCTTCACTGTCCAGCAAGTCCATTATTCTTGAAGAACTTACAATTCCCATTTGCAATGTATTGTATCGGTCAGCAATCATTCGGATTGGCCTGAAGAACATCTGTATGTACATTATAAAAGCGGTAAGCGTTCCGATGGTAACACCTGTTCCTCCACCAATAACACTCCTTGCGCCATACCACACTAGTAAACCCACACCCATGGCAGCAATGATCTCCGCCACCGGAAAATAGACCGAATAATATAAAACAGATTTTAGGTGAGCAGCTTTGTGCTCCTTGTTGATGTCCTTAAATTTTTCAAACTCCCTTTTCTCACTTCCAAAAATCTGAACGATGTTGATCCCTGTTAAGTGCTCTTGCACAAAAGAGTTAAGATTGGCTACGGCATTGCGTACATCATTAAACGTAACCTTAATCTTCTCTTTGAAAACATAGGTAGACAAAAGCATTAATGGGATAGTTGATAAGCTGACAAGTGCCAACCTCCAATCCGTGTAAAACATAAATGCAAGGATGAAAACAATTTGCAGTAGATCACCCGCCAAGGCAGCAAGTCCCTCACTGAATACATCGGCCAATGCCTCTACATCAGAAATGGTTCTCGTCACCAACCTACCAATAGGCGTGCGATCAAAAAACTTTAATCTGAATCCAACGAGATGCTTATATAATTTTATCCTGATATCGCGGATTACATACTGACCTATTTTGCCGGACAAATAGGTGTGTATATATTGAAAAACTGAGTGAACGATAAGCAGGCCAAAGATGAGCACCATGATTTGTACCATGCCAAAGTAATCGCCATTGGCAACGTGATGATCCAATGTATATTGGATAAGTAACGGTCGAATAGGAGTAAGCACCCCCAGCACCACCGTTAACGCAATTAGAAAATAAAATCTACCACGATAAGGTTTTATAAACTGGAGTATTCGCCTTAATACATTAAAGTCGATGATATTGCCGCTACTGATCTTTTCTTTCTCCACAACTAGTCTAAAAAAATTCTCTTTGGGTATTTAACATTGAAAAGATACAGCCCTCCCGGAGGCACATTCATTCCTGCTTTTTTTCTGTCCTTACTGTCAATAATGTGCTGAAATTCTTTGACAGAAGTTTTACCACTTCCTACATCCAGCAAACTCCCCACAACTGCCCGCACCATACCTCTAAGGAATCGGTTGGCCACGATGGTAAAAACCAACAAATCTCCTTTTTCATTCCACCGGGCCGTTTTCAGGTCGCAAATAAAATGATTTACATCCGTTTTTACCTTACTAAAGCACTGAAAGTCCTGCTCACCCACTAATAACGCAGCAGCCTTATTCATGGTTTGGATATTTATTTCTTTGAAGTAGTGATAAGCGTAGTCTTGATAGAAAGGGTTTTTAACACGGGTAATTCTGTATTCATAAGCTCGTTCCACTGCGCTGTACCGCGCGTGCGCATCTGGCTTTACTTTTCGGATAGCATTGATTGAAATTGCTTTTGGTAAAAAGGAGTTGAGTTTTTGAATTGCGATGGGGTAATCCAGTTTATGATCAAAGTCTGCATGAAAAAACTGCTTCACACAATGCACACCTGTATCTGTTCTTCCGCTCGCTACGATCTCAATTTCTTTTCTAAATAACTTTTTAAAAACCTCCTCAACTACCTGCTGCACACCAACGGCATTTTTTTGAGATTGCCATCCATGATAGTTGGTGCCATTGTAACTTATTTCGAAGAAGTAGCGCATTATCCAAATTCCTACAAATTCACATTCTCATAAATCACTGCTGCTCCCTGTCCTACACCAATACACATCGTAGCCAGTCCATACTTTACTTTTCTCTTCTGCATCTCATGGATCAATGTGGCGCTTATGCGCACACCACTACATCCTAACGGATGGCCAATGGCAATCGCACCCCCGTTTACATTTACAATCTCAGGATCAAAGCCTAACTCACGAGTACATGCGATTGATTGCGAGGCAAAAGCTTCATTCAATTCCACCAATCCAATATCTTTTGATGAAAGACCAGCTCGTTTCATTGCTTTTTGAGAAGCACCAATCGGCCCGACTCCCATTATAGAAGGATCTACTCCTGCTACACCCATTGCAACCACACGTACAAGCGGTTTTAAATTCAGTTTCTCTACCAACTTTTCATTAACGAGTAAGGCTGCTGCTGCACCATCATTGATTCCAGATGAATTCCCTGCAGTCACTGTACCATCGGCCTTAAATGCCGGCTTCAGCGATCCCAATTTTTCCATGGAGGTTTCACGAGGATACTCATCCACACTGAACGCTATAGGGTCACCTTTTCTTTGAGGTATACGAATGGGCACGATCTCCTCATTAAATTTCCCTGCCTTAGCTGCTTTAAAATATCGCTGCTGGGATTGTAGTCCAAAAGCATCCTGATCTTCTCTAGAAATTTTCCATTGCTCCGCTACATTTTCTGCCGTTTCTCCCATGCTATAAGGGTGGTATAGCTTCGCAAGCTTCGAATTGGTAAACCTCCAACCAATTGTAGTATCATATATTTCTGCCTTTCTGGAATAGGCATCGTGAGACTTAGGCATTACAAAAGGAGCCCTACTCATGCTCTCAACACCTCCCGCTATGTATACTTCACCATCACCATGGGCAATAGCTCTTGAAGCATCCATAATTGCCTGCAGCCCTGAAGCACATAGCCTATTGACCGTATTACCCGCCACCTCAACCGGAAGTCCGGCCAATAGCAGTGCCATGCGCGCCACATTTCTATTGTCTTCACCTGCCTGATTGGCAGCTCCGAAAATTACATCCTCGACAAGTTTTTGATCCACCTGAGGATTCCTTTCCATCAATTTTTTAATCACATGAGCGGCCATGTCATCTGGCCTTACCGAAGCCAGCGTGCCACCGTATTTTCCAACAGGAGTACGGAGTATGTCTACAATATAAGTGCTGTTCATTTTGAATTGGGGTTTGAATTAGGCCAAAAAGCCTCGAATTCATTACTTTTGTTGCAAGTTAAATCAACCCCCCTATGTGGCAAAGGAAACAAACTGTATTTCTGGTGATTGTTGGAGCATGTATGCTGATCAGTATTTTCTTTCCTTTATGGCAATCCTACAGTGATGGCGTGCAGAAGGTATTGTTCCCTTTACATTACTCCGTTACAGAAGGTGATGTAAAGACAACCATTTACTTTCCTTTTAGCCTTAGTGCCATCTTTGCGATTGCCGCAGCTACCGTTGCTTTTTTTGAAATCGGAAAATTTCAGAACCGGATGCTACAAATAAAATTAGGAGCGCTTAACTCTTTCTTCATGGCAGGAAGCATTGGGTCTGCCGTTTATTTTGCTACCGACTTGATTAAAACTCATCAAGAAGCAGGTACATACGGATTTGCTATGTTTTTACCAGTAATCGCTATGGTAAGTAATATGGTTGCCAATCGCTTTATCAGAAAAGACGAAAAATTGGTGAGGGACTCTGATAGGCTTCGCTAAACTTATTTCAAAAGAAATTGTTCTTATTATTCAATCTAAAAACCAATTGACACATGGCCCAAACTAAACTAGGAGAAAATACAGTGAATACAATTGGCGAACTGCCAGCAGTTGGCTCCACCGCCCCCAATTTTACATTGGTAGATAACACATTGAAAGATGTAAGCCTCGCAGATTTCAAAGGCAAAAAAATTGTTCTTAATATCTTTCCAAGCATTGACACTGGCATTTGCGCTACATCCGTGAGAGAGTTCAATAAAAGAGCCACCGCATTAGATAATACTGTGGTAGTATCTATTTCCAAAGATTTACCCTTCGCCTTCAAACGTTTTTGTGGTGCAGAAGGCATTGATAAGGTGGTGACACTTTCCGATTTTAGAAATACTGGCTTTTCAAAAGATTACGGAATGGAGATGACTGATGGTGGAATGAAAGGATTTTTTGCAAGAGCCATTGTTGTTTTGGATGACCAGGGAAAAGTAAAACATACAGAAGTAGTTCCAGCCGTTGGTCAAGAACCTAACTATGACGCTGCTTTGAGTGCACTCTAAGTTTTAAAATATTCTAAATAATAACTCCCCTTCTTTTCAGTTGGGGAGTTTTGCTTTGTACCCGGTTCAATTATTTCTACCTTTCCTATCCATCACTTCATATCTCAAATCATGAAATTGTCTATAGCAAGTCTCATTCTATTCTTCTCAGTTCAAATCACCTGGGCACAAACCTATTACCTCCAACCCGATCGAGTATTTGATGGAAACGAAATGCATGAAGGATGGGTAGTAGTGGTAAAAGAAAATAAAATTTTAGAGGCGGGGCCAGAAAATAAAATAACAAAACCCCGAGGCGCTACCACTCTTTCATTACCGGGAACTACTTTAATGCCAGGTATGATCGAAGGACACTCCCATTTATTATTATACCCTTATAATCAAACCCCATGGAATGATCAAGTGATGAAAGAATCTGATGCCTATAGAGTGGCAAGAGGAACGGTACATGCCAAAAACACTTTAATGGCAGGGTTTACCACCGTTAGAGATCTTGGCTCTGAAGGCGCAGGATATGCAGATGTAGGGCTGAAGCAGTCCATTGAAGATGGAGTAATCCCAGGCCCTCGGATGCTAGTGGCGGGAAGAGCTATAGTTGCCACAGGGAGTTATGGGCCAAAAGGATTTGATACTGATTTTGATGTGATGCTGGGGGCAGAGCCTGCCGATGGCAATGATCTAATAAGAGTTACTCGCGATCAAATTGGAAAAGGAGCGGATATTATAAAAGTATATGCCGACTACCGATGGGGAGCCAATGGTGAAGCGGCACCCACTTTCTCTATTGAAGAATTGAAAATGATTGTAGAAACTGCTAAGAGTAGCGGTCGACCGACAGTGGCACATGCTTCTACTAAAGAAGGTATGCGAAGGGCCGTTTTGGCCGGAGTGGAAACCATAGAACATGGCGATCAGGGTGATGATGAAATATTTAAACTCATGAAAGAAAAGGGAGTTGCTTTTTGTCCTACACTGGCTGCGGGTGATGCTATCCTTCAGTACTATGGTTGGAAAAAAGGGGTTGACCCTGATCCGGAAAGAATTGTCAGTAAAAAATCTAGTTTCAGTAGTGCCCTAAAAGCTGGTGTTGTGATTGCTGCTGGTGGAGATGTGGGCGTATTTCCGCATGGAGAAAACGTAACTGAATTGGAATTGATGAAAGATTATGGAATGGACATTCCGTCTATTTTAAAATCAATTACCTCAGGAAATGCAAAAACATTTCATTTGAAAAATCTTGGCGAAATAAAATCTGGATTTCTTGCTGATCTGGTGGCTGTAAAAGGAAATCCAACAAAAAATATATCTGATTTAAAGAAGGTGTCGTTTGTAATGAAAGATGGCATCATTTATAAACAAGAATAGTTTTTAACGCAAATGAAGTTCGTAATAACAATACTGCTATCATTTGTCGTTTTCCTAAGGGGGGCGCAAGATTCCTTCTTTGAAAAATTATCTGATGCTGCAGTCGAACTCACCACCCATAAAGTTCGGTACGACCCCACCTACTTCAGCATTCCTTACCCCAATGGAGATGTGCCATCCGACAAAGGAGTATGTACTGATGTGGTTATTCGTGCTTACAGAAAGCTGGGCATTGACTTACAAAAAGAAGTACATGAAGACATGGCCAGTAACTTTTCACTTTATCCAAAAGATTGGGGTTTAAAATCAACAGACAAGAACATTGACCACCGAAGAGTACCCAATCTGATGACATTCTTCAAACGACACGGTACGGAAAAAAAGAAAAGTACTAACCCTGAAGACTATACCCCTGGTGATATTGTAACCTGGAATTTAGGAGGTGGAATTAATCACATTGGAATTCTGATCGATCAAAAATCACAGGACAATGAGCGATACCTTGTCGTTCACAATATTGGCAATGGCCAGGAAATTTCGGATTGTCTATTTCAGTACAAGATCATTGGACACTACTCCTACGGTAAATGAACTTTTTAATTAGGCTTGGAAAGTCTGATTCTCGCATCATCAGCTCTAATGTTCACCTTCGCAGTACCATTGGCCAATTTCAGGCTGGTAAAAGATTCTGATTTCTCATGCACATCAAAAGCACCCTCGGCTATCACTCTTGCATCATCGTGGCGGACATCAAACTGGCCTCCGCCTTTAGTTACTACCATCGACACTGAACCATCTTCCGCCCTTATATCATACTCACCATTATCAGACAATGAAGTTTCAATATTAAAATCTCCATCATCGATATCCGCTACAACCTTGGTGAAATTCCCGTTCATAATTCTTACGTCCCCATCATCAATATCTACTTCAATTGCTCCTCTTCCCTGGTCCATGTTGAGGTTACCATCATCCAATCTAAAACGAAACCTATTCCCTTTGCAGCCCTGCAAATCAATATCTCCATCATCAACTCCCATCACAATGGATCCGTTGATATTCTTAATCAGGTAATCTCCATCATCTCCCTTTATGGAAATACTGGCTCCTTCAGGCGCTTCAATTTTTATTTCATAATCTTCATTATAGTACCCCACAATGCCATAGCTGGAAGAGCTAGACCTTTCTCTGATTTTTAAATTACCGTTAGAATTATCAATCTCAATGGCAAATTCATCTCCTCCAAAAAATAGCCCTTTGGTTACTATCGTCCTGTCAATCTTTAAATGAACATTTTTTCTGCTGGAGCCCGTAATGAACACCTTCGCATCTGAAGATGATAAATCAATACTCCCTGTTGGGTTCAAGTCAAATTCTTTGTCCAGATGATAGTCTCCTTCTTTTTGGGCCCAAAGTGTAATGCTGAATAAAAAAGTGGCAACAGTAAGTATAGTTTTCATATTGGGTGGTTTCTCCTATATGACGCTGAAATGTCACAAGAGGTTGCACCGTTACAACGATCCGATCAGATCAACATAAAGATCGGTGAGAGCGACTTCCGCCTTGCCTGCCATTTCAATGATTTCGTTAATGTTTGCAGGTTTCAAATTATCAGGATCGCAATCGTCTGTAAGTACAGAAATGGCGCAACAGGGCAACGAAACATGATTGGCCACGATTACTTCAGGTACGGTGGACATACCTACTGCATCGGCACCAATTCTACTCAAAAAGCGATACTCCGCCCGAGTTTCTAGATTGGGACCTGTGACACACACATATACTCCCTCATTCAATTTGGTCCCTCTTTGGTTTGCAATGGTTTTTAATTGGGTGTTTAACTCCCTGCTATAGGGCTGACTCATGTCTGGAAAACGAGGACCTTGCAAATCGATATTTGGGCCACGCAAAGGATTGTCAGGTTGCAAATTGATGTGATCATCAATAAGCATCAGCTCACCTTTGCGCCAATTCAAATTCATGTTGCCAGCCGCATTTGAAATCAATAAGTACTTTACACCTAATGCCTTCATCACCCTAACTGGCAAAGTGATTTGATCGGCCGAATAACCTTCGTAAAAATGAAAGCGACCATGCATGGCTAACACTTGCTTACCATTTATTTCCCCGCTGATTAATTTTCCTTTATGAAACTCCACAGTTGATACAGGAAAATGAGGAATAGCACTGTATTCAATTTCAGTAGGGTTCTCAATCTTTGTTGTAAAAAGATTTCCCAAACCTGTACCAAGAATTATTCCAATCTCAGGATTTTGTACGCCTTGAGATTTTATAAATTCAACTGATTCGTTTATTTTTTTAATCATAAATGCCTTAAAGTTTAACCACAGAGTACACAGAGACTTCACAGAGAGCGCAAAGGATCTCTGTAAACGCTTGTGCAAATCCTTTTGTGATCTCTGTGGTTAAATAAGAATTACTCATAAAAATCATCCCTGTCTGTTTTGGCTACATCAATAAAGAATTGTGCTACCTTTTCAGTTACAGCTTTAAAATATTTTTCGCCCTTCTCAGCAGTTGCTTTGCGCGGATCACCCACTCCGGTATCCTTTGTCACTTTTGTCCACTGGCGTTCTGCCCACGCCCAACCTTCTTTGATGGCATCGAATTTAAATTTCTTTGCACTCCCATCACCCGCTTCGCTTAATGGCAATACAAGATCAGGTCTTAGATGAAGCATAAGACTCGTTTCCATCTCACCCGCATGATCATCTTTATTTTCAAAAAATAATTTTTGATCTAATGATTTAAACCAATCGCAACTACTGATGAACATTTTCGGGAAGCGTAGTCCCAATTCTCTGATCATGGGTTTAAAGTCATTGCCTCCATGACTATTGAGTATTATCAATTTATAAATTCCTTGTCTGTTCAACACCTCAATGATATCCTTTAGCACAACCAACTGTGTACTTGGGTTCATGTTCATATCAAGGGTAACATCATGTTGGCCGGTATTCACACCAAACGGAACAGCAGGGAGTACAATAATCCTGCTTCCCTTTTCCCAGGCGATACGAGCGGCTTCGATAGCAATTGCTTCGGCTTCAATAATGTCAGTGCCATAGGGGAGATGATAGTTATGTGCTTCAGTAGCTCCCCATGGCAGTACGGCCACATCGAAGGATGCTTCCTTAATATTTTTCCAATTGTTCTCTATCAACAGGTAAGGCCTCATCTTATATTGCCGGAAGCGCGATGGTATAGGTTTCGTTTCTTCTTACAGTCAATCTATCGTCACGCAGCCAAGGGTTGTGACGCTTGAGTAATTTGTAATTTGACCCTTGCTCAAGCGCAAACTCCACCAGATCTGGAATGGTTTCATTCACCTCTACAAAACGTAGTGAATCCTTTTGATAAAGATGCTTCGGATTGATTTTAAATCCATAGCGTTCCGGATTTTCAATTATTTCTTTTATGGCCAAAATTCTAAAAACATAACGAGCCGTTTCTTCATTTAAGAACAAATCATAGTAGGTATCTACCTTTTGTTTTTTAATTGCTCTATCCAAACCACTCATCCCTCTATTGTAAGAAGCAGCCACCAAAGTCCAGTTGCCGAACCTTTCATATGCTTTCTTAAAATAGCTGCATGCTGCCTCCGCTGCAACGATAGGATCGTACCGCTGATCTACTTCCCTTGATATTTCAAGTCCATTTTCTTTTCCTGCACTTTTTACAATTTGCCAAAAACCTACCGCATTGGCTGGAGAAATGGCATTAAGCAATCCACTCTCAATTAATGGTAAGTATTTAAAATCATCAGGAATTCCGTTTCTTTTTAAGATAGGCTCAAACTGCGGAAGCCATTCGTTGGCCCTTTTCATCAAAAAAATAGTGTTGCTGTGAAAATAAATATTGATTTGAAGCTCTTTATCAATCTGCTCTCGCAAATCCGAACGATCCAATGGCACAAGTTCTCCAGCAAAATTCAATTCTTTGGGAAGATCATAGGAGATAGCAGGTAGCGGGCCATCCTCTTGTGGCAATTTCTCGAACACCACTTCAGGGTTATTCTCCAAACCAACAATTTCCTCTAATCGCTCAATGCGCGTATTGATAAATATAACAAGGAACAAAAGCACGGCCAATCCAATGATCACCAATACTTCAACACGGTATTTCTTCATCAACTCTTCCATCACACTTTTAATTTAGAAATTAGGTGAAAGTAAATATTTAGAGTAAAAGTCATTAATCACTTTTACCGCATCGTCTGCAGTATCCACTACATTGATCAACTTCAAATCTTCTTCAACAATCATTCCTTCATTCACTAAAACCTTTTTAAACCAGTCTACCAGGCCTCCCCAAAATTCACGCCCTACTAAAACGATTGGGAACCGGCCTATTTTATTAGTTTGTATCAATGTTAACGCTTCCATCAGTTCGTCCATTGTTCCAAACCCGCCTGGCATCACAATAAAACCCTGAGAATATTTTACAAACATTACCTTTCGAACGAAAAAGTAATCGAAAGAAATTAATTTCTCCGGATCGATATAAATGTTGCCCTTCTGTTCATGGGGTAGAAAAATATTCAGCCCCACACTTTTACCCCCTGCTTTGTGCGCTCCCTTGTTACCCGCTTCCATGATACCAGGACCTCCCCCGGTAATCACTCCGTACCC
>JBATLM010000271.1:0-5192 GCA_049289315.1 Cyclobacteriaceae bacterium | reverse complement strand
GGGCTGTTTACTAACGAAAACGACTTTATTATAAGGTATAAGAAGAACATCAACTCTGTTGGGACAAGAATAGTAAATCTAATGGCGTACGGTGTGTGGGCGTCAGTGGCAGTTGGTATTGTGTTAACGGGAAATTCGGCTTACAGGAGTTATGCAGATGGGGGTTACATGAGTGAGTGGGGCAAAGTATTTCGTGAATATGAAAATCAACAACCTTATGCAGATAGTAACAGTGATATGAATCAGTCACTTGCTGGGTTTCCAAAAAAATGGTTTCCCCTTTTTGAATCGTACCGTGGTTTGGTACGACAGCAAATATGCAATATTGAATCCACGATCAGTCTTATTGATGACGATGGAAATGTTGTTTGGAAAGAAGAAGGACCTCTTAATGAATGGGAGGGTGTTGTAACTGATTTTGTTAAAGTAGGCGAACGCAGTTACGAGCTGACTGTTCAATATGGCAAAACCGATTATAGGAAAATAGAAATTGTTGGAATCGAAACGGATCAGCGTATTTATACCATCGATGGTCAGAAATTTACGCATGAGCCTGATTCATTTACCGTAAAGAATGATACAGAAAAATGCTTATAGAAAAAATTATGACTATTAAAGTACATTTTATTTTTGGCTTGTTGCTTACGGTTCAGTTTGCATTTGCGCAAGGGTATGAGGGAGCACCATGTACCAGCGGCAGCCCCGTTCTTAAAAGCCTGTTGCAAAAAAAGGAGATAAAAGGTGTGGTGTATATCAATGGATGTGATCCTGATCGCGGTCAGATGACTAGTTCATTTCTTAGGGCCAGTGGAAAGGCACCTATGAGTGTAAAAGATCCGGAATTTAAATCTTCTTCTGATTGGGAAGAGTCCGATGGAGATTATACCTATGACAATTGGACATGCATGTATGCCGGGGGCAGTGCGGTGGATGGAAACAAGGCGACTGCCTGGGTAGAGGGCGTTGCTGGTAATGGAGAAGGTGAGGCCTTGATGATAACACAACTTGATTTATCGCTCAAGGTGGAAGTGCTCGCTGGTTTTGGTAAGAGCCCAACACTGTTTGCGGCCAACAGCCGGCCGAAGACCATCAATGTGCACATAGTGAGGGCTCATCCAGAACCAGGAGGAGCCAGCCAATGCGGTTTAAACTACGATGCCCTGAAATTGATTGCTACTACAAGGACACCTGTATTTCGGAAATTAGAAATATGAATTAATTTTTATTTAATGAATAACTATTAATGCTTGAGATATCCCAATCACCAAGTTAAGGTACCCGAATTACTGCTTAGAGATATCCTTCTCTATGACTCCATGATTATTTTTACCTCAAAACCTTTTTCATGGCGGATGCTGACATCCCCATTCATTTTTTTAACCAAGGATGAAATCATTCGTAATCCAAAGGAAGAACTGGTATTTATTTCGCTGGAAATTCCTTGACCATTGTCACTTACGGTCAGTACTAATTTGTCAGTGTTGTTCGTCATTATTATTCTCAATGCAGGTTGGCTACCATTGTACACACCATGCTTTAGGCTATTGGTAATAAGTTCATTAATAATCAAGCCTATTTCAATGGCATGGTCTATATCCAATTTTACACTACCAGTTTCTACTTGCAGCTCCACCTGAGGATATTTGTTTCTAAACGTGTCAATGACCATTGTTGAAAGTTGAGTTATGTACTTTCTGATGTCAATGTCTGAAATATCTTCATTTTGATACAAATAGCTATGAATGAGTCCCATTGAATTAATTCTATTAACGCTATCTCGAAAGGGTTCCTTCGCGGCTTCGCCTTTTATTTTTCGCTCTGAAATATTTAATAGACTCGTAATTACTTGTAAATTATTTTTTACTCGGTGGTGAATTTCTCTTACCAGAAGTTCATTTTCCTGATTTCGTTTGTTCAAGTCTATGGTTCTTTCTGCTACTTTGAGTTCTAGTTCTGAAGCCTGTCTTTCCAAGATAGCCGTATTGATTTTCAATTGATTTACAAACTCACCTTGAAACACTTGTTTTTCCTTGGCGATAATTCCCATACGAATGCCAATGCCAACCGAAAAAATGAATACATCGATTAACATGCCTGTCTGAATAATAAAATTGAAGGAATCAACTTCCTTTAATGTTGATACAGTTTGCCCTCCCAAGTTGGCTGCGGCCAGAATAATCGAACTGACGAGGAATAACCAACTTAACGTAGTCTTTAATTTGTATACTCTATAGAAAATAATAGGAAAAATGACGATTTCAAAAGCAAAAATAGGTGTTTTGTACCAAAGTGAATGGAGTACATCAATACCTAACGCATATGAAACGGTTTCAATAACCACCATTGATCCAAGAATGTATTTTCCAGCCTCATACAACTTGTAAAGGAATGGATCAGCCTTTGGTAAATTGAGAAATGACTGAGCGAAGTAAATAAAAGTAAGCGTAATGAAGTCGGAGAATATCCAAAAATAGGCAGGAGGTATTCTTCGTATAATGGGAAAGATCTGCCCAAGTATTCCGTACTGGTAAGTGAAGAAAATCGCAATTGTAAACAAATAGAGTGCGTAGTGAGTATAAATCCGATCTTCCCAGCGGAGTACGATGCTATAAGTAGCACTTAGCAAAAATAAGAACAGCACAATGCTAGCGAATATTAGTTGGAAAGACTGTGTTTTTAGCATCTCCTTATTGAAGTTTGCCGGTTCACTGAATTCGATAGTAACCCCGTTCCCATCTTTATCATCTGCGAAAGGATAGAAGAGGTAAAAGATGTTACTCCCTTTTACAAGCTTTACTTCTGTGTGGTTGCCAGTGAAGAAGCCCTCCTTGAATTTGTCAAAAAATGAAATTTTCTGCATGTACCAATTTCCCGCTTTCAATACAGCTTCTTTATCAGATTGAGAATCTATGGTTACTTTTATCCAGAAAGATTTTTTTTGATTTATAAGCTGAGGAGTAAAGTGGATAAAGTTGCTTGGAATTATGTGTTGGTCCCCTTGGCCAAATTGAAGCTGAATTGATTGCGCGCTGCCGTAGAATGATGAGACAATCAAAAATATAATTGAAAGTTTTGTAGTCATTTTGGAATCTGGTAGCTATTAATTGGTGTGCGGCTATCGGATGTTATATTATTGGGATAGTAATGAAGTCTATTAAAAGTAATGATTTATTTTTGCTTATAATGCCAATTGTTGATCCCAGCCTATACAAGCCCAATACATCCTTGTTGTACAAGTACACCGAGACAATTATGTCATCGTTACTTGGTAAGGTAGATGGAGTACACTATGATCGAGAGAGGCTTGAGTTACCAGATGGGGATTTCCTCGATTTGGATTGGATAAAAAAGGGTAGTCAGCGACTTGTTATACTGAGTTCAGGCATGGAGGGAAATTCAGAGCGGCACTATATCAAGAGTACAGCAAAGTACTTCAGTGAAAGGGGTTGGGATGTATTGGCTTGGAACTACAGAGGATGTAGCGGTGAATTAAATCGTCTTGCGCAGGTATACAGTTATGCAGATACTTACGATTTAAGTAAAGTAATTAGCCATGTCATTGAGCAAAAATCTTATGAGCAAATTGCCCTAATTGGATTTTCTATGGGGGGGTGTTTGGTTACAAAATATCTCGGAGAGAACCCAAGCCCCGATGTGGTGGCCTCAGTAACGTTTTCGGTTTCGTGTGATCTGAAGGACAGTATGAGGGAGGTTGAAAAGTCTTCTCATTTTGTATATAATCAGTATTTTTTATCGAAACTTAGAAATAAGCTTAAACTAAAGGCTAAAATTTTTAAAGAGATTAGAGTATTGCCAATTGATAAAATAGTATCATTTGATGACTATATAAAAATTTACTCGATTCCCTTTCATGGCTTTAAGGATGTTCGTGATTTCTATGGAAAATCATCTTGCAATCAATTCATTCCAAATTTAAGGGTGCCGAGTTTGATGGTAAACGCATTGAACGACCCAATTCTTGGCGATAAATGTTATCCTTACGAGTTAGCAAGAGATCATGCTAAGTTTTACCTAGAAACACCTACCACAGGAGGACATCTTGGTTTCCTTAGGAATGGGCCTGAAAAAGACTGGATGCCTGAAAGAGCTTTTGAGTTCATCGCCTCGCACTTACCAGAACCATAAGAATCAATAATATTGATTTCAACCTGATCCTTTCTCCAAAAACAATGTCTGAGTAGGATAAGCAAACTCAATCCTTCTTTCTGCAAACGCTTCAAAAATTTGAAGATTGATCGATTGCTGAATATCCATGTACTTCACATAGTCTGGTTCGGTTACGAAGTATACGGTTTCAAAATTTAAACTGAAATCTCCATAAGATGAAAAGTGACAGCGATCCATCTGTGCATCCGGTTGGTCCGTTACAATTTTTGAAATGACTTCTGGTATAACTTTTAATTGTTCCGGTGTAGTCTGGTAAGTCACACCCAGCGTAAAAAGAATTCTACGCTTTTCCATGCGCTTGAAGTTGTGAACTCTGGAATTGGTAAGGTCACTATTGGAAATGATGATCTGTTCTCCTGATATACTCTTAATGCGAGTTGTTTTAATACCCACATATTCAACATTTCCACGCTTGTCATCCACCACAATAAAATCTCCAATTTCAAATGGGCGGTCAAAGAAGATGACAAAATAGTTGAAAAGGTCACCGAGAATGGTTTGTGCTGCAAGCGCCACTGCAAGACCTCCAATTCCCAAACCAGTAATAATGGCAGTAACATCGTATCCAAGGTTGTCAAAAAGGAATACTCCACCCATTGACCAAATCATGATGCTTATCACAATCATGATTCCCTTCAGTTGCTTCACTTTTTCTTCACCGCCTTCTTGGCGTTTAGCGTACGATTCCAGTAAAATCCTTAAAGAAGAAGTGGTGAGCCTAATTGCATAAAAAGTAAATGCGACTACGAATCCATTGCGCAATATTATCGCTCCTTCCTCCGATAGGTTAAGTGTTTTGATGGCAAAGTACATGGCCGCCACATTAAGCATGGGGAGTATAAACCGCTCAACAGCACTTACAACATAATCGTCAAAATTTGTCTCGGTGGTGGTAGCCCATTTTTTAAGCCTATGTACGATTCCTTTTCTGAATAGTCGGATGATGAGCATCGCTCCCAGAATCATTCCAACTACGGTCAAATAGCTTTGAACAGTGTTGCCGT
>JBATLM010000270.1:0-3542 GCA_049289315.1 Cyclobacteriaceae bacterium | reverse complement strand
GTACAGGATATGCCAAAGCAGGAGGAAATTATGCAGGTGCCCTATACCCTGCAAAACTTGCTCAGGAAGAAGGCTATCATCAGTTGATCTGGACTGACGGAAAAGAACACAAGTACATTGAAGAGTCAGGCACCATGAATGTGATGTTTGTAATTGACGATATTTTGGTGACTCCTTCTATAGGAGATTCTATCCTAAAAGGAATAACCAGAGATAGCGTATTGACGCTTGCCCGTCAATGGGGAATGAAAGTAGAGGAAAGGAAAGTATCCGTTGTGGAATTAATAGAAGCTCTAAAAAATGGTAGAGTGAAGGAGGCTTTTGGAGCAGGAACAGCTGCAACAATTGCGCAGATTGAATTGATTGGCCATGAGGGCAAGGATTATTATCTACCACCTGTTGAAGGGAGAGAATTTTCCAATAAGGTCTTCAAAGAGCTTGATGCCATGAAGCGTGGTATTTCTGAAGATCCTTTTAATTGGATTTATAAAATCTAATTGATGGCCCATCGTTCATCCTTATAATCCACAATAGCGGGTTATATTTAAGGGTGAGAGTTATTGTTATTTGGCTACTATTTTTTCATGGGTGGAGTGGCTTATCAGCGCAACCCCAACTTGCTCTTTTAAAGAAGGATGGAATTATTACCCGATTCAAAGAAGGCGAATACATCCGATTTCAAAGAAAAGGAAGTGATGATTTTATCAGAGCTGTAATTACAGGAATTCACCCTGGATATTTTATGCTTGGTGAGGATACAATTTATCACTACCAAGTAGATAGAGTTGATATAAAGCATAAAACAATAACAGGTTTTAAAGTCGCATCGATTGGAAAAGCATTGATTTTGGCGGGTGTTTCGTTAGTCGTAATTGATATGTTTAATACGCTAGTGATTCGGGATACATCTTATGAAATGGAAGCAGGGGTAGCTAAAGCTTCAATAAGTCTGGTAGGCGTAGGTGGATTGCTACAAGTATTTAATAATAATTACTTCAAAATAGGGAGGAAGAGAAAACTAGCCAGCCTCAATCTCAGATAAATCAACTGCAACTGACCTATTTCATTATCTTTGAAAAAATTTGAACTATGACTATAGAACAGTTGAAAGACTGTAGGGCCCGTGTAACGGCCTTGAGGAGGTATCTTTGACTACGATCGTAAGATTGTAGAAATAAAAGACGAAGAATTAATCACCCACCAGGCAGATTTCTGGAACAACCCTAAAGAAGCAGAGGTGTTGCTGAAAAGCATACGCTCTAAAAAACTTTGGACTGATGAGTTTACGGATGTTAACAAGCAATTCGAAGACCTGGAAGTACTGCATGAATTTCACGAAGCTGGAGATGTAACCGAAGAAGAGCTCGATAAAGAATACGGAAAGGTATTCGAAGCTATTGAGGATCTCGAGTTTAAGCGGATGCTGAGCAAAGAGGAAGATCAGTTGAGCGCAATGATTGAAATCAACCCAGGTGCTGGAGGTACGGAAAGTATGGATTGGGCTGATATCCTAAACCGAATGTACATCATGTGGGCCGAGAAATCGGGATATGGCGTAAAGCAAGTTAGTTATCAATCAGGTGAGGTGGCAGGAATAAAATCAGCCACTTTGGAGGTGGATGGTCCTTTTGCCTATGGTAAGTTAAAATCCGAGCTTGGAGTGCATCGATTGGTGCGTATTTCCCCTTTTGATTCTAACCAAAGAAGACATACCTCATTTGCATCTGTGTTTGTTTATCCTGTTGTGGATGATACTATCAATATTGAAATCAACCCAGCGGATATTGAATTACATACTTCTCGCTCTGGTGGAGCTGGTGGCCAGAATGTGAATAAAGTAGAAACTAAAGTACAATTGACACACAAGCCAACAGGTATTGTGATCGTTTGTCAGGTGGAGAGGTCGCAGCATGCCAATAGGGAAAAAGCAATGCAAATGATGAAGTCACGTTTGTATCAGTTAGAAATTGACAAACGAAATTCTGAGCGTGACAAAGTGGAGGCTGGGAAAATGAAAATTGATTTTGGCTCTCAGATTAGAAACTATGTACTCCATCCTTACAAATTGGTGAAAGATGCCCGCACAGGTGTGGAGCGTCATGATGCTCAAAATGTGTTGGATGGAGATCTGGATGAATTCATTAAAGCCTTTTTGCTAGGGGCGCAGGACACCTCATCAAAAAAATGAGAAGTGACGTAAGGAAAAGTACTTACTCCTTTCAATTTTGGTTATTGTGTACAAGCTCGCTGATGTTCTTTGCAAGCTTTAACATGATTATTCCTGAGTTACCCTCTTACCTTACGAGCCTCGGTGGTGCCGAATACAAAGGGTTAATTATTTCTTTGTTTACGATCACCGCCATGCTATCACGCCCGTTTAGCGGAAAACTTGCTGATAGTGTTGGTAGGGTTCCTATTATGATGGTAGGATCGATAGTATGCTTTATTTGTAGTGCCTTTTATCCTGTGCTTACAGGAGTTGTTGGTTTTTTCTTATTGAGATTGATTCACGGATTTTCTACCGGATTCACACCCACTGGACAAACTGCTTACCTGTCTGATATAGTGCCTGCCAATAGAAGAGGGGAGGCCATGGGATTTTTAGGAACGGCAGGGACCATAGGAATGGCAGGAGGGCCAGCTTTGGGAGGAACAATTACCAATCAAATGTCATTGGATGCTATGTTTTATTGTTCTTCTTTTTTTGCGCTGAGTTCAATTCTGATTCTTGTCGGAATAAAAGAAACACTTCCTGCTAAAAAGAAATTCTCAGCATCAATGCTGAAGGTAAATAAAGATGATTTTTTTGAACCTAAAGTGTTAGTACCATGCATGGTGATGTTACTTTGTACCTTTTCATTTGGAACTGTTTATACTGTTATTCCTGACTTTGGCGAATTCGTGGGTATTCAGAACAAAGGGTTACTTTTTACTTATTTCACTTTAGCTTCATTGCTGGTACGGTTTATTGGTGGTAAAGCTTCTGATATTTATGGCCGTGCTCAAGTATTAAAATTCTCAACTGTTATCATTACCATCGCCATGCTTATTATTGGAATGGCTGAGTCTGGGACTGCATTATCAATTGGCGTTTTTATATATGGACTTGGGCATGGGATAACTGCACCTACCTTGCTGGCCTGGGCATCTGACCTGAGTGATGATAAAAGGAGAGGGAGAGGGTTAGCCTCGTTATATATTTTTATGGAGATTGGAATTGGCGTAGGAGCATTCACTTCCGGGCTTATGTATGGAAACGACACTTCTAATTTCATCACAACGTTTTTTGTTTGTGCGCTATTAAGCGGATTTGCATTTGTATATTTAATGACAAGAAGAATTCCTTTACGTGTTCATTCCTAAAATGAAATCTAAAATTTTAATTCTATTTTTTATTGCTGCTCTGGGAGAACTTGTGGCTGTAGCAATGGATATAGAGCAGTTACAATGGATTTTTAAGCCACTTATTATGCTGGTGTTGGGTGCCTATTACTACACCCAAGCAACTACCATTGCCAAATCAGTAGTGGTTGCTATTATTT
>JBATLM010000269.1:0-3160 GCA_049289315.1 Cyclobacteriaceae bacterium | reverse complement strand
CCAAAGAAATAGGTAACAATATCCACCACAAAAGGGTCGGAATGTTGTTCTTAGCTATTTCATACAACAAAATGGGCTGTCTAGTATCCTGAGCAGATTTCAAAATCTTTTTCGCCATGGTCGGATTCATATGATGGAAACTGGCTATCATGGTTTTTAAACCATTTGGAGCTGATTTCATATTTGTGGCATCCAAAGGCGAGGCTTGATATGTTACATTTGGAAATTTCTGACTATTTATTTTATCTACTACCTGCGGGTTGGGATAAACATCTGATAAAACAAGATTCAAGTTTTCATCTGTATTGCCATCGTTCCATTCTTTTATGACATCAAGCATTGGGCCTCCGGAGCCGGAACCCATATCGGTGATTTGTGAAAATTTGTGCTTTTGATGTATATTCAGAATCAATCCTTTGATCACTTTTGATGTTCCAATGAGTTTGTGCAGGACTATTATCAGGTTGGTGACTCCGGTTCTGATGACACCCGGCAACCAATGGAAATCTTCAAACTCAAATAACTCAATTCGTTTCATTTATATATTTTTAGAGACCTATAGCGAACCAGACATACGCCGAAGCGATCGTTGTGTTTTCGTGTTTTACTTTTTATTTCAATTTTGCTTTCATTTTTTTAGTTAAATAATAACCGCCAGTTTGAGCAGCATCTCCTATAAATTCAATTAGTCCTGCTTCTTTTAATTGTTGTAGATACCTTTCCATTGTTCTTTCAGAAACTCCAATTACAGTAATGTATTCGGGCACTCTATTTCCTTCATGTGATGCAATAGCTTTAAGAAGCTTAGATAGTTTTTCTTTAGCACCCTTGGTAGCTCCGTCAATTGCACCGTCAACTGCTCCGCCAATTGCTCCGTCATTTGCTCCGTCATTTGCTCCGTCAATAGCTCCGCCAATTCTACTATTACTAAAGAAGGTAAGTTTAACCGATTGCTGACCTAAATCCCAAACTGGTGCTTTAAGTCCTGCTTTTTTACATTCGTCTAAGATCATAATTGTTCCTCTACCTATCTTCTCAATAAACCCTCTTAAAAACACCATATGTGCTATGTCTGGATTGTAGGGCCTGGAAAGATGACTCTTCTTGAGTTCGCTTTGCTTGTATGGTGATTTCCCAGTATTGCTTATTTCAATTTTATCCGGATATACAATTACAGCCATGGCACTAGAAGGAATCGAATATTCACGATGCACCAGTGCATTCATAACGCCTTCACGTAATGCCTTCATGGGTATTTCGTAATCGTCTTCTCTTTCCCAAGCTTTGATGTCAAATTTTCTTTGTAGTTGAAGATGTTTCTCGAAAAAGTCTAAAATGGCTATTCGATTTTTAAAAAGATTACCATCTAACAATCGGTCATCACTAAATTCACTTCCAGTCTTTCCGCCTTTCAATAGAGCAACCCGAACTCGGGCTTGAGGAATAAATCGTGTTGGATTTTTGGCAAATAAAATCACCGAAGCATTGGTGAAATTACCGTTTTGATAAAGCCCATAATGGGATAAAAAAACCATTGGATCCCGTGTATCCTCACTTAGCTTACTGTCAAATCTTGCAGCTTCTATAGTCTTTTGAATTTCTTCCAAATCCAAATCGCTAAACTCTACACCTAGGCAGGCTTGTCGCTCCCAATGAATTTCTGTCTCCTGACGTTTGTGTATCAGTGCTGAAATTTCTTTTGATGAAGCCTGAATGGTCCTGTCCTTTCTGCGGTAATAAATGCTTCCATCAAAAATATAAGGTTGTTTGGACCCTTCCCATACCTTGATGAGTAGTAATTGTTTATCTCCAAAATTTTCAATAGAAACCATAACAGGTGCTTCAGGCACTAATTCCTTCACTAAATATTGCTCCAATTCTTTTTTGAGATTCTCTGCATTTTTAATGCCTTTGACAGTCCTGTTATCAGCAACGCCCAGCACCAACTGACCTCCTTGATTATTTAAAAAACCACAAATGGTTTTACCAATGGTGTCTTTACGAACAATTTCTTTGAACTCAAGCTGTCCGCTTTCTTCCTGCTTAAGCAGGTCTTTTATTAGTTGTTGTGAATTCATGGTGTTACTACTTTCATTTGTTCAACAATTTCCCTTACTCGCTTATGATCAGAAAACTGCGTTTTTATGACATTGAGAATATCCCCAACTCGAAAAAACTCATCCACCCAATGACCAACCCGATCTTCAGGTGCAACATCATTAAGAATGGTGGCATTGTATAAATTGATCAATCGGATATCATCAAATACTTCAGTTCTACTAAAACTAAATGTCGGATTCAGGTCGCCATTTTCTACATACATATATTGTTTGAGAAGTTGTCTTGCGATGGAAATATCTCTGTGTGCAATGAACCACCTTGGTCTTTTTAATTCAATGGCTCGGAGCATTTCCTGATGTGTAATGGAAAATTCTCCACCTGGAACCGCTCCATAGCGGGGACGAATGATGCCCAAAAATACATCGCATGATTCTACCGCTCTCAAGCAGTTTTCTGTATTTGACAAACCTAAATGAACAGGGATAGTCTTCATATGAGAATTCCAAACCTCATATTTATAGCCCTGAAGCGTGGAGCATATCTGCTCCAATTGGTCTTCATAACCAAAAATGGTAGATGCAACCATCACTTTGATTTTTGGCATGGGTGCTTTCTTAGCCATTCAATAATTTTTCTATTTTAACCATTTACAAACATATCATAACCTTCAGCCAACGACTATCCAAAATATACCCGTACCAAGATCTTCAATCAAGTGCTCTATCCAGATAAAGAACTTAATTAAATGATGCTCTTTTTCCAAATCTCTGCGTTAAAAATACTCGCCGTAGCTACTGCTACGTCTGCGCCTGCCTGACCGATGGTAGGCGAGGCAGGTTTTTTGCCTTGATCTTTGAAAAAATAGCTTCCATTTACCGATAGCTATCGGGATTAACTTTTTATCTGGACAGAGCACTATCTATAATTTTCTGGCTCACTCCAACTGATCACTTTTAAAAAGAAACTTTGATCAGCAGCCATCATTCATCTTTCAAAATTGTACAAATATAAACTAAAGGCTACATACTTCCTATAATCTTCACTCCAAAAAAATATGAGTTTCACTTCTTACTATAGTCATTTTGAGCTAATGCTACAG
>JBATLM010000268.1:0-1798 GCA_049289315.1 Cyclobacteriaceae bacterium | reverse complement strand
CTGTACGACATGGGTGTACCCTCTGTTAATTTATCAAAAGTAATTTTGATGTCTCCATTATACGTAGAGGCCACCGCAGAACCTGAGATATTTCTGGCTGTAATTTCACCGTTGTAGTTAGTGATCTCCACTTCACCTTGTATATCTGTAATTAAAATATCTCCATCATTATACGCTTTTACTTTCATATCAAAGCCGGACGGCACCTCGATAATCAGGTTCATGGTATTACTCCAGGAATCCGAACCTACCTTTACCACATTACTATTTTCAGAGGCATCAAGATCCATTGTTCCACTACTGATTCGCTTGAGCCCATCTTTAGTGCCACCTCCATTATCCTTGTGCTTATGGCTTTCCACCATCATATATTTTATTAACACATCCTTGCGTTGTGTTCCCTTTACTGTTATCGATCCAGTATTTAACTGTGCAATCAACTTTCCTCTTTTTCCCGGATCGGTAAGTGGCACAGAAAATTCCCCTTCACTCTGCGCCATTGTGTGAAATGGAAGAGCCAGAATTAACACCGCCATCAACAACCTCATTGATATTGCTATATGTTTCATAAATGTTTTCATTTTCAAATTCAAATTTCTCTTAAATAAGCATCTCCGTTGAATGTTTCGATATCAAGGTATACACCTCCATTACCTACTTTGTATCTATTGCCATTGACTTTATACTCCACTCCATCTTTCCTTGGTCTCTTTTCAACTTCAACAGGTAAGGATTCGATTGATTCCACGTTGGTATAAAAATTTCCGTTAAAACTCTCGAAGCTCACACTGGCGCCCAGTCCTTTCCTAACGTGTATATTTATATCACCGTTAAGTGCATAATACCTGCAGGGTAAACTCGGATTGCGGTCGTACGTTAAATCAATATCTCCATTGATAGATGACACACTTGTCTCGCCAGAGATTTGATTGAGCTTGATGCCGCCATTGATATTATCTGCATAAACTCCTCCACTAACTTTTTCCACCGAGATATCTCCATCATTGATTGTACTCAATGCAAGATGGATACCATAAGGCACTTTCACCGTGAAATTCATCATGTACCTATATTCCTCCCTGCAATCTTTATCCTTGCCCCAATTGGACCAATTGTAATTCCACCCCTTACCCGCTCTGTCATTGCGATGGTAGCGTTGATTCCTGCGACCAAATTCATTACAAGGTCCTTTTACATAAAGAATTAGAGTATCCACCAAATCAATAACTCCCAGTTGAATTTCGGTTTTACCTTTTTCCAACCGGTCGTTGGTTTTAGCCATAATCTCCTTGTTTACTTCTACCACCACTTTATCCCCGTCATAGCCAACCACATTGATGCTGCCATTAATGTTGGCAATCATCAAAGCGTTCTTGTCAGATTTTTTTTCAAAAGCCAACTCTTTCTTAATGGTTTCATTGAACTGCTGGGCAAAGCCTGAGCAGTAACTAACCACCATTATTATGATTAATATATTTTTCATTTTTTTAGATTAAAACTTGAATACTTTCTTCAATTCTTTCTTTTACATCATTGGGAGTAGCTTCCTCTTCAAGAAGCTTGCGCAACTCCTTCACCGATTTTTTCTCTTGAAGTTCTACCATCAACTCGGCTAAGGCCACCTGAACCATGGGTGAGCTTTGATTGGCGATAGATCTTATGATAGACTCTCTTACATAACTTTCACGAACATAGGGTCTGAGGGCATCCAAGGCTGCCAACCTCACATTGACATTCCCGTCTTCATTGAGCGTTTTGATTAATGCCTCCGTTACCTTTTTACTTGCCTGACTCATTT
>JBATLM010000267.1:0-1920 GCA_049289315.1 Cyclobacteriaceae bacterium | reverse complement strand
TGGCAAAATTGATAAACACAGCTTTACTTACGTAGTTGAGAGTAAGGGCATGTTGTTTCATACATTTACTTCCCTAGAAAGCCGTTCTCCAAGCTATCGCTTTTACTAAACTCATGTTAATTATCTATTTTTAGCACAATTTGGTGCTTGTTTTTTAGTTAAAAACGCAGAACTGACGCATTTACGAACCATATCGCTTCTCTTACTTTTTGTTTGTGGCTTTACAGTTATCGCCTATTCCCAAAAGGACGATGAAATTTCTTTTCCCCTCGACAACTTCTACGCTAAACGGGTGAAAAGTCCATTTAGAACGATTTTTAAAAACTTTGTTTTCAGCGGCAGTGTGGGGTATGGCAATACCTTTTTAAGTCACAAATTGGATGGATTCGCTATTTCTCAGGTAGATGGTGTTGCACCTACTATTTTTCCTGTAGATAGAAGCAATAGATTTAACAATTGGGTGAATACGGTGAGTGGGGCCGATCCTCAAGGTCCGGACAGTTTCGTGGTGAGTTCAGACTCCACTAAGCTTGGGTTCAAAGGCAATGGTTTGAATCTCCCTCTAAAGCTGACACTGCATTATGAGTTCTTAGATAGGTATAGGGTAGGGGGTGGATTCTCCTACGAGATAATGAGCATGGGAGAGTTTCGTCCAATCAGCTATGCTGATAAAATAGATACTTTTAACCCTGACAACAACGCTGGGTTTATGAAGAAGTATTTTTTTTTGGTGGGGGTTTCCTTTTATCGTTGGAATGGCCTGTTGTTTACGGGAGATGCCAATGTGGGCGGCTATAATCCAGGAAACAATTTTGTTAAAAGCCTGATTAAGAAAGGCGTGTTTGCTAATGTTGGTGTAACCATCGAAAAGGATTTTTCTGAGTATATCAAAGTATTTGCCCGGCCTTCGTTTGAGATCAAGAATTATACACTCTCTATTCCAGGCAGTAATGATCGTTCGATTGTTCACAACCTTAATGCCTTTTATATCAATGTAGGACTCTCATACCGATTCCCTGAATTGGCAAAGTGTTATCACCCCGATTGCCACGCACAAATTAACCATGCACACGGCAACAAAGAGTACCGTAGCAGGATGCACCCGTTTTGGAAAAAACAGAACCCGCACTACGGAGAAAACTATCCAAAACTGATCAAAGAAAAACGCAAAAACAGGAGGAAGTTGAACCCTTATTGAGGGTACATAAATTCTTGTTCTTAAGCTACTTAAAAGCCTTTTGAGAGACTTTAAATTCCTCAATTTTGCTTATCTTGCGAGCCTTAAAATGGAGGTACTGATTTTGTAGAATGCACCTCTAGGAAAAGGACTATAAAAGAACAAAAGTGGCAGACGAAACTCCTGAATCAGAAGCTGGAAAACAGCGAATAATTCCCATAAATATTGAAGATGAAATGAGAGGAGCCTACATCGATTATTCGATGTCGGTCATCATTTCCAGAGCATTGCCTGACGTACGTGACGGCCTTAAACCAGTACACAGAAGGGTTCTTTATGGAATGCAGGATCTTGGTGTAAACTACAACAAGCCCTATAAGAAGTCAGCCCGTATTGTCGGAGAGGTGCTAGGTAAGTACCATCCGCATGGAGATGCTTCAGTATATGATACGATGGTGCGAATGGCCCAGGACTGGTCTTTGCGCTACACGCTAGTAGATGGCCAGGGTAACTTTGGATCCGTGGATGGCGACTTTGCGGCAGCCATGCGTTATACGGAGGCCAGACTGAAGCGTATTGCAGAGGAGCTCTTGGCAGACATCAACAAAGATACGGTTGACTTCCAGCCCAACTTTGATGATTCCTTAACAGAACCCACAGTTTTGCCAGCTAAAATTCCCAACCTATTGATTAATGGGTCTTCTGGTATTGCAGTGGGTATGGCCACCAACATGGCTCCTCAC
>JBATLM010000266.1:0-42701 GCA_049289315.1 Cyclobacteriaceae bacterium | reverse complement strand
TCCCAGAATATGGACAAAGTTCCAGGAAAAGATTCTTGAAAAGATGCCCCAGAAAAAATTAGACAGATTACTCCCAATACCTATTATTGGATCGATAGTAAAGGGGGCCATCAAGAAGAAACTGGGTCTTAATAAAGCTTCACTTTTTATTTCCGGAGCTGCTCCACTAAGTAAAAGCACTTTTGAATGGTATGATCGACTAGGCATTACCATCTATCAAGTGTTGGGTATGACTGAAGATTGTGTTTATGCCCACTTCAATCGGCCTGGAGCCAATAAATTTGGAACGGTTGGGCTGCCGATGGAAGGACTACAAGTAAAACTGGCTGATGACGGGGAGCTCAGGGTAAAAAGTTCTTGCCTGATGAAAGGCTATTATAAAAACCCTGAGTTGACCGCCACCATGTTTGATGAGGAAGGTTTTTTAAAAACAGGGGATACAGGCGAAATTGATAGCGAAGGGTATCTTACTATCATTGGGCGAGTAAAAGATCAGTTCAAAACGGATAAAGGGAAGTACATTTCACCTACCCCGATTGAACTCAAGCTCATGCAGAATACTGACATCGAGCAGGTGTGTGTTGTAGGCATGGGTGTGCCTCAGCCGATTGCACTCACTGTGTTATCAATCCATGGAAAAGGTAAAACAAAGGAAGAACTCACTAAAAGTTTGCTCACAACAATTGATAGCGTCAATACAACTTTAGAATCTCATGAACATATTGAGAAAGCTATTATTATGAAGTCAGACTGGACAGTAGAAAACGAAATGGTTACTCCGTCCATGAAGTTAAAACGAAATGCAATTGAAAAAATTCATTTACCGAATTACTCTAAGTGGTATTCTGAGAATGAAAGAATAGTTTGGGAATAGCTCCTGATAAATGTTCTCTAACGGCTTGAGCAATATCATGCACTAGTGATACGCTAAAGCCTATCTTACCTTAAAACAAAGTAAGATGAAAAAAAGAGAACCAGTAAGTCATATCATGACTGAGAATGTATTGACTGTCGATGTTGGCACCAATCTGAAAGAAGTAAAAGGTCTTATCAATCATCAACATATAAGGCACGTACCCGTAGTAAAAGGGAAGCAATTGGTGGGTATTATCAGTAAAACTGATATCAACAGACTATCATTCAGCGGGCTATTTGAAGATCAGGGCGATGCCGATGAAGCCATCCTTGAAATGCTTAATATCAGTCAGGTAATGACCCACAAACCAATAGTGGTGAAAAGTACTGACTCCATTAAAGAAGTAGCAGAAATTTTCTCTTCTTCAGAATTTCATGCACTCCCTGTGGTCAACAAAGATGATCCAACCCAATTAGAAGGCATAGTAACTACTACGGATGTGATTCGATATATGCTGGAGCAGTATTGACTTAATAAATTAAAGCTGCGTCTATTCCCAGACGCAGCTTAATTTTCATTTAAGTCTTTCCTTAAAATACGCAATGGTCTTTGCCCTGGAATCTTGATATGCCTCTTCATCATATATAGGATTACTTGGGTTGGCAAATGCATGGTCAGCATCGTAGGAGTATACGGTTAATTTCTTACCAGCTGCCTTCATATTAGCTTCAAATTTATCCATTACGTCTTTATTGATCCACTGATCTTGGGTAGGCCAAATATTAAGCACATCAGAATTTAATTTCTTCAATCGTTCCACATTATCTTCTGGCATGCCATAAAACATAACACAGGCTTCTGCTTGTTTGCCTGCCAGGAGCGCGGCCTGCAAAGAGAGCCCCCCGCCAAAGCACCAACCTACAGTTCCGACTTTTGCATCGCGACCAGAATATTTCAATGCTCCTTTTATGATAGCATCCCCTCTTTGCTGGTTAAAAGATTGCATGTACTTCCCCGCATTCTCACGATCAGTCGCCAGATTACCATCGTACATATCCAGGGCGATGACGTTTACATTTCCTAGCTCTTTATACAGATCCTCCGACCAAGCTTTAATGTTATCATTCAATCCCCACCATTCTTGAAAAACGAAAATCCAGTTGTTTGTTTTCTTATCCGACATGATAAGATACGCATTGGCCTTCTTACCATCAGCACAATCAAACGCGATCATCTTTCCACCCTCCTCACTTACATGTGTGTAAACCCGAGGCATCTGGTGATCGCTATTGAACCCCTTGTTAGAAGCCATCAAAGCAAATTTTTCAACAGCCGGTGTATGGCATATTGTAATGTCATCCTGCGCATAGCTGAACGTTGCAAACGTCAGTAGCACAATACTTAGGTAAATGTTTTTCATGATTCAATTATTTGGTAAGCAATTGGTAAACGATATATCGATTCAAAAGTTTTCAATCCTTCCATTGTCCGGTTACTACCCGGTCATAGGTGATGAAATCCGTATTTATTGGTTCAAAATCTTTTTGGCGCAACAATAACGCCACTTGTGCCCTGTGGTAAGTAGAGTGATTAACCAAATGAATCATGATCTGTTCTACATTATTTTTATAAGGATCTCCTACGTAATTATTATAAACCAGTTCTTTATTAAAGTTTTCAGTATCGTTAACAAATTTTAACCAACGTTTCGTGATCTCATCATTCATTTTCAATAGTTCTGCACGGGTGTATTGTTTCCAAAGCGGGTACGCTTCAGGCGACTTGCCTTCAATTCTATTAAGCCAAATAAACAATGCGGAAATAACATGACTCATGATGGTCAGTATCTTTTCATCCTCCACTTTTTGATTTTCAAGCCCACTGAGCACTCGCTCGTTCGCCCATTGATTATACTGATACAGTTTAATAAAGTAATCTTTCATTTGTTAACACTCAATTTTAATATCAGCGCGCAATTTAGGTGGTTTGGACAAAAGTTGTTCTCTTTTTGTGATCTTGGGTTATCAAAATTTACCTAGTCATTATTATAATCCCTATCTCCCGAATTTTTTATCTTTAAATTCGTAGCAAATACCTCAGACATGAAGATTTTTCAAAATTCATTAGTTATTGCCTTCATTGTAGCTTTAACATGGGCCTGCTCATCTTCCTCCAATCAAATACCAGATCAATACTTAGACCCAGTTGCTTCCTTATATGATGAAACATTAAAACCCTTCTACCATGGTGTAGCATCAGGAGATCCATTACCTGATCGTGTTATTATCTGGACAAGAGTTACTCCCACTGAAATGAATACCCGCATCTCAGTAGAGTGGGAAATTGCTGAAGATCCCGATTTTTCTTCTATCTATAAATCTGATACACTCAGCGCCACTGCCCATCGTGATTACACCGTAAAAGTAGATGTAGATGGATTACAACCTGATCATGTTTATTTCTATCGCTTTATCGCTTTGGGAAAAACGTCTATTATCGGAAGGACAAAAACTGCACCAGTAGAAGCTAAAGATAACCTTCAATTTGCTGTGGTAAGCTGCAGCAATTGGGAATGGGGATATTTCAATGCTTATGCTAAAATTGCAGATCGTCCAATACTCGATGCCGTTGTTCATTTGGGCGACTACATTTATGAATACGGTGTTGGCAAATATGGCGACACAACAATTGGTCGGTTCAATCTTCCATCGCATGAAATTATTACTTTACAAGATTACAGAACCAGGTATTCTCAATACCGACCGATCTTGGGTCAAGAAAAGTGCACCAGCAACACCCGTTTATTACTATTTGGGACGATCATGAAGTCGCCAATAATTCTTATGCGGGAGGAGCCCAAAATCATCAAAAAGATGAGGGTGATTATGAAGCTAGAAAAATGGCTGCACGACAGGCGTATTATGAGTGGCTCCCGATCAGAGAAAACAGAATGCTGTATCGTTCTATTTCCTTTGGCCCTTTAGCTGATCTTTTTATGTTAGATGAACGCTTAGCCGGAAGAACAAAGCCTGTCGATAGTTTAAGTGACCCGCAATACAATGATGAGGACCGTACCATGTTGGGCACTGACCAGCTGCAATGGTTTGAAAATCAACTTTCAAATTCAAAAGCCGTCTGGAAATTAATTGGCAACCAAGTCATTTTTTCAGATGTGGACTTGAGCCAAGTGCTACCAAGCATGCCTCGCAACCTGGACTCATGGGATGGCTATCCGGCTGAAAAGAAAAGAATCAAAGAACACATTATTAGTAACAGAATTCGTGATGTCATATTCCTTACGGGCGACACCCATGCATCATGGGCAATAGAAGTGGCTACTGATGTGGCGAACACTTACGACCCCATCTCTTCGCGAGGCGCCTTTGCCATCGAATTTGGAACACCCAGTATATCGGCAGCCAATAGCAACGAAAGAAGTGCCACCGAAGAAGTGAAAAAATCCGAGATTACTTTATTAAATGCCAATCCACATATTAAATACACCAACAATAGAGATCACGGATATATACTTCTCACGTTAACATCACAATTTGCCAAAAGTGAATGGTACTATGTAGAAACCTTGAGGCAAAAAGGAAGTGCTGAATTTAAAGGGAAAACTTTAACTGTTCAAAAAGGGACTGCTTCCATAAGACAAGTGGAAGATTAATCTTCTTTTTTCTTAATCAATATATTTTCAATGTTGCCATTTTCCGTAAGCAGTATAGCAATATTGCGCGTAGCAGGAAATTGAGCCAGTGTAATCATCATGATTGATGTAATGGGCACCGAAAGAAACATACCCAGCAAACCCCAAACGGAGCCCCAAAATGAAAGGGCGAGCACTACTACCAGCGGGCTTAAGTTCAATGACTTTCCCATAATTTTCGGCTCGATGTAATTACCAACTACTAATTGAATAGCCTCTACACTTATAAATACCCACAAAAACGACCACAATGAGCCAAATTGAACGATCGCAAATATGGAGGGTAGCAATGTGGCAATTAAAGAGCCTATGTAGGGGATATAGTTGAAAACAAAAATCAAGAACGCCCAGAGAAATGCGTAGTCCACATCAAATAATCTAAGCACCACATAACTCAACGCAGCAGTCAGAATACTAATTCCAGTCTTAAGCGTGATGTATTTATTAGTGGATTCGTAAATTTCATTCAGCACTTCCTGGATTCGTAACCGTCTGTTCCGATCAGGAAAAATAGCATCTATTTTTTTTGAAAAAGCAACCTCCTCAAGCAGCAAAAACACGATGTAAATTATCACTATTACAATAGTGCCTACGGTTGCGGACAGAGAAGAGACAGTACTGGTGAGAAATCCCTGAAGATCAACTTTATCGATTTGCTCTTGCATCTGGTCAGTAATATTCACAACCCCCATCGATTCACCAAGATCTATTAAGAAAACATCCAAAGTTGACTTATACTTTGAGAAATTATCAACGATATCGCTCAAATTGTTAATGATGAGATTGATGGTGATTTGAACTGAGCCAAATAATATTGCCAGAGAAAGCGTCCCCTTCAACCACTTTGGCAACTGCCTTCCCATTATTTTTATCTTGCCTATATAATTGTATAAGGTTTTTATTAAATACCAAATCATTACCGCCATTACAAATGGCTTCAGTAAATCTTTAAAGTAAATGATAAAGAATATAGATAATCCACCAAGTATGGCAACTAGGATAAATCTAAAAATAATTGTTTCTGAGAAAGATTTTTGTTCCACTAGTTAGACGACATTAATACATCTGTTCCGAGAACTCTACTATCTGGTGTAGTTACCCATTTTCTGTTTTTTGGAATTCGCATATCTCCCACGCGCTCTTCTCCATCAAGATAGATTACCTCTCCCTTTTTTGTAGGCTCATCTTTATAAAACATATAGCCTTCCATTTTATAGGTAGCCATGTTGATATAGAAAAACCAAATGTCCTCTGCATACGGAACACGCAACATGTAACAATCCTTTCCTTCAAATTTCTCCTCCATCACTTTTGAATCAATTGCCGTTCCCTTGTCTTTCAATTTCATAGGCAGTCCCCACAAATACACATAGTAATTTCTTGTTCGCTTCACATCCTCACAAGTCTTACCTTCAGGAATATCAGTACAATCATCCATTGTTACCGTCATTTTATTCCCGTTTTCCTCCAGATGAAAATAGCCCTTATTGTTATCTATCGTTGCTCTTGATTTTCTATCAGGCCCATTCGGACGCTCAGATACAAATTCCATTTCATGATTAAAGGTGCTCCACTGCCCTTTTGGGTCATGATATTGTATCGACTTTTCTAAGATTGATGTCGCACTCATTTCTTGGGCCACAGCGTAAACGCCACTTGAAATGATCGCGAGTAAGAGAGTAAGTTTTTTATAGTTCATAATTTATTATAATAAACAAATATACTTAATACATATGGCACTAATGTTGCCGTTATTTAGTCTTTGGTAAATATGAAATATTATTACCTTAGAATATAATTTTAAAAATATGCGCTTAATCTCATTATTCATCGTCTTGTTGGCATTTTCATTCTCTTCCTTTGCTCAGGTAATTGGCAAACCCTTTCCTGAAATGGACGCAGAGACTGTGGAGGATAAAGTAGTATCACTTCCTAATGACACAAAAGGAAAGTACACGCTGTTGGGCTTGGCCTATTCCAAAAAATCAGAAGATGAACTCAATGGATGGTTCTCACCTGTATTCAACAAGTTTATTCAAAAGACTACGGGGTTGATGGCCGGCTTTGGCTACGATGTAAACGTGTATTTCATCCCTATGTTTACCGGAGTAAACGCTGCAGCGACCGGAACAGCGAAAAGGAAAGCCCTTAAAAAAGTTGACCCTCAATTACTTCCCTATATCTTATTCTACAAAGGAGAGCTTAAACGCTTTAAGGATGAATTAGATTTTGAAAAAAAGGACATTCCTTACTTCTTTGTGTTAGATCCAGAAGGTAAAATAGTTTTTGCTACTTCAGGTTCTTATTCAGAATCGAAACTGGATCAGATAGAAGAAGTGATCGAATAATTATTTCACTGAACAAAATTATCTAATGAGTTTACTGGCTCTTCTTGCTATAGCGATGGCCCCCGGTGTGGCAATTGGAGTTTACATCTATTTGAAAGACCGTCATGAGAAAGAACCTATAAGTTTACTTATCAAAAGTTTCTTCTATGGTGTCTTCAGTATTTTTGTAACCCTGTTTATCAGTGGCATTATCAGTCAGTTTGTTACCATCAATGAACTTGATGTATCTGAACAAGCGGTTCATGCCTTCATCATTGTGGCCCTGGTAGAAGAGTTTAGCAAATTCATATTTGTACGAGGCATACTCTACAGAAATAAAAATTTCAATGAGCCTTTCGATGGTATTGTATATGCCGTGATGGTAAGCATGGGTTTCGCCACTTTTGAAAATATTTTCTATGTAGCAGAAGGTGGCCTTAGTGTTGCCCTTACGCGCATGTTTACCGCAGTCCCTGCCCATGCTACTTTTGGCGTACTCATGGGCTACTTTCTGGGTAAGGCCAAGTTCGAACATAAAAAATCTTATTACGCATTCCACGCATTGGGAATAGCTACACTTTTCCATGGAGCCTACGACTATTTCTTGTTCATATCATTCGTGCCTGGAATTTGGCTTGGAGCAATAGCCTCATTGGTTTTGGGCATTTATCTGTCCAAAAAGGCCATTAAAATCCATCAATTGGCGTCCCCTTTTATCCCTCAATCCAAGTGATAGGTCAGGCTGCGTCTAGTTACTTGGCAATAATTATCAAATTGAGTAGGTTAAAGTATCTAATCCTTTTCCTATGATTCGAGACGGACTAAAGAGACACTATATTGGAATGAACACAGAGTTCCGCTACAGAGGGGAAGATGGGGGTCGCCTTGAAGCCATTAGTGATTCTGTATTTGCACTTGCCATTGCTTTATTACTGATCAGCACGTCTGCCCCTGAAAAATTTGAAGATATCGTAAAGTTCACTTACGAATTGCTTCCGTTTGCATTTTGTATTTCACTTATCATTCTCATTTGGCATGAGCATGTGATCTATTTTCTTAGGTACGGATTGCGCAATCCTAAAATAATTTTCCTGAATACGATCTTCCTGTTTATAGTGCTCTACTACGTTTACCCGCTCAAGTTCCTCACTAAGATGCTTTCGCTTCCCATTATGTATTTTTTCTCTGGGAATGAAGTATTTCTAAATGATCTCAAAGCCATGATAAATGGTGATGAGGTTGGAACACTTATGATTATTTATGGCATTGGAGCCGCCTCTATTTTTCTCACTCTGGCCTGGATGTATCAATACGCACGAAAAATAGGTAAAGATCTTGGCCTGGATGAAATTGAGTTGTTTGACACAACGGCAAGTTTAAAGAGCAATCTATTGATGGCCTCTATCCCTATACTCTCAGTTTTGGTTATTCTGATTTTTAGAAATACCACTTATGTCGGTGCGTATGGAGGATTTGTCTATTTTCTATATACCCCCGTCATGATGTTCTATTTCAAAAGATCACAAAAGAAAAGAAAAAAGCTGATCGCACAACTGCCTCCTGAGGAAACAATAAGCTGATCAGCTTTTAGGTTTTGATAAAATTAATTTCTAATGCTCTTCTCCATTTCCTTGCGGAGTACTGATATGTGCGCCAAAGAATAAAGCATTAAAGAAAAGTTTATTTGTGCCGTACCAGTATCCACGGAATGTCGGATCGTCTACAAAAAGTATAGCTCTTCCTCTACCCACACCACTCACTTCTACTGAAACTGAATTCTTGATTTTTTCCAAATTGCTGGAGTTAATGTAGCCACTTAGGTGTGGATTGGCAGTATACTTTGCAACTGTACTAAATGGGCTCTTGCTTTCCTCCAAAAACACAGTGTGATTTCTATACACTGGCAAACTCCTGCTGGTGTATCCAAATCCTAACGGATGAGTGATGTCCAGATCAGTCATATAAATCGATCCGCCAATTTCTTTCGCTCCCAAATAGTCCTCTGCAGTTACATAGTCCATTCTTTTAGCCTCTCCATTCTCTTTGTCTTTAACCAATTTCTCATCTATCAACTTATTATTGATTGCCCAATTCACTGCGTAACGCTGAAGGATCAGCGTGCCTCCATCCTGCATCCACGATTTCAATCGTTCCACTCCCTTATCACCAAGCATGCTATAATTACCTGAAACAATAATGATCGTGTTGTAGTCCGAAAGCTTCAAACGGCTAAACTGATCGGTATCCACCTTGGTAATAGGCATTCCTATTTTGGTATCAAGCATATGCCAAATCGCACCAGCTTCAGTAGGTGAAGCTCCATCTCCAATCAACATCGCTACCCTTGGCAATTCAAGATCTCGTACGTTCCTACTTCCCAGGTAAACACCTTCAGCGGCTACACCCGTTTCTACAGTGTAAATATCGAGGCCACTTATTTTGGATGCTTCCTTGATATGAGTAAATACCTCATCAGATGAAATATTCTGATCAGCAACTGAAACAACTATGGTTCCATAACCAAAATTCTTCTTCACCCCATTTACTACAGAGGTAAATGGTTTAAAGGCAGATTTAGCAAAAACATTATTCTTCAGCAGATGATATAATGCTTTAGGCGCATAATATTCATTCCACTCAAAAACATATGCGTAGTTGGATTTTGCAACCGGAGCCGGTTTGGCTGCGATGTCTTCAAACTTTATTTTTTCTCCTTTAGTATACTTAACTGAAGAGGATAACGCATCATGAGGCAATCCGTATCCAAGCGACATGGTCCAAGCTGAAGCATCATAGAATATACTGTCGTAGAATTTTGTCACTTTTTCAAACATGGATCTAACCATACGATATTGGCGCTGATCAGTAGTCACAACAAACGCCTTCCCTTTTTCGTATCGATTGCCACCTACACTGAGGTCACTTGTCAACGGATAAGTATCTATCCGATGCTTTAACAACAAATCAGCAAATGCATTTGTTCTCCCCTTATCCTGGCTATCTCCAAATACGTAAGCCTTTATGGATGATTTCTTTCCCTCATCCAAAGCAGACTTAAAATAATCTTGCTGGTGTTTTAATAACAATTCACGGTTCTCCACTGAAGCTTTTACAGTGGCAATGCTTGTACGCACATGGTTGCGAATGGTGAAAGGAAACGTAACTATTCTTGTATCACTTTGCTGAACATGCCCTCGTGAACTCGCCTGTTCAAATACCAAACCCAGTCCACCATGAATATCCGGATAGGTAGAGCCGTACCCTGGATAAGAGTTATCATATGCTTCTTTGGCCCAATAGAATGAACCTATGTCATCCATAGCACTTGCAAAATATTTTTCGAACAGTGGATTTAATTTATCATAGTTATCTCTTGGCACCACTGGATTTTCAGATCCAATAGGCTTTGTCGGCTCAAAGAAGTAAGTGCTATTAGTCCCCATTTCATGGTAGTCGGTGCAAACGTTAGGCAACCACTTATGAAAGAACTCAATTCTGTTTTGGCTTTCTACATGGGCCAATGGCAACCAGTCCCGGTTCAGGTCGAACCAATAATGATTAAAGCGTCCTCTTGGCCATCCCTCGTTATGTTCACGATCCATAGGGTCCGCTACTGGCGGAAATCCTTTGTGCATATTGGCCCAAGTACTGTGGCGATCACGACCATCAGGATTGTAATTAGGATCAATATGAATTACACTTTCACTTAGGGTTTTGTCTGCCTCCGCGCCCTGACGAGCTATCGTGTAATAGGCAGTGAGCATGGCCGCCTCACTGCTGGAGGGCTCATTGCCGTGTACGTTGTAGCCTAAAGTAACTACCACCGGCATATTTGAAATAGTAACTGACTGAGATGGGTCCGCAAGCTTGGCGTGCTCTTTTTGTATAGCGTCAATCTTGGCATAGTTCTCGGGGCTGGTAATGGTGAGTACCACCTGAGGCCTTCTTTCATTGGTATAGCCAATAATTTGAAAATGCGCTTTGGGAGAAACCCTTCCCAATTCCTCAAAGTAAGATACGATACGATCGTGGCGAGTATGCCAGTCTCCTACGGGATAACCCAGAAACTGTTCCGGAGTAGGAATGGCAGGATCAAACGTGGTGCCTGATGGAAAAAAGTAATTGTTTTGCGCATTACTTTCGATTTGAATCAAAAGGGACACCAACAGTACAAAAAAAAGGTTTTTCATATCAATTATTTATTGAAAGTAATTCGGAAGTTAGACACATGAATTTGCTTGAAAAAATACAGATGTGATGAGTGGCACCCGGGATTTGCAGATCATCTAAAACCCGTCATCCTCCACCTCTTTTTCTTTTTTCTTGGCAGCGCCCCTTCCTCCTTCAAGGCTATAAGGCGCCTCAAGACCATAGTATTTGCTCCTGAATTTATTAATAAATGAAAGGGTTTCTTCGTCACTTCCTGGTATAAACACCAGCTCTCCAATCTTGGCCTTGGCAGCATTGGTTTTCTTAGATATCACACTATTAAAATCGGGATTCGATGAATGCACCATCAACCGGTTATCCTCCATGCCAAAATAATACCATGAGTCTGGGGAAGCCTTAAAGAAAACATGAAATACACTACCTCCATCTTCATTCTTTCGCAGCTCCATAAAACCCTCAAATGATCCGTTAATATCGTTGCGCAATATGTTGCTCAGGCCGAGATTACCTTCACTGTAGAATGCTTTATATTCTTGCGAACGCTTGAGGTTAAAATTCGAAAACACCAATGGCCTGCCTAACTCAGGAATTGTAGTAAGAGAGGTATATGCTTGCAGTGATTTATTCTCATAGTCCTTGACCGCGCGCTCGCCCACTATATCTGCAATTTTATATAACAACTCCGTTTGATCACCCAGTCCTTCATCAGCCCCCTCATTCTTGATGACCTCCTGTAGATCAAGTGCCATCATTTGCAGCGCCTGAGCCGGCACATTCATATCTGCCATCAAAAAGGTATTCATTCGAATGTCGTTGGTCTCAAGATTTCCTGAGCCTAATGCGCTTGCTGTTATTTGAAAGTCTTTACTTCCGCCAGTGAAGAAATTTACCTTCCCTTCAAACCTTACTTCTTGCTTGTCTTCATTGTAAGCAAATACTTTTCCTGTAAGTTTTTCTCCGGTTGCCTTTAAGCGATCTTCAATTTTAAATTCCTGGCTTTTCTGATCAAAAAATAATGACCCACTCGGCAAGAAGAAATCATCATCGTCTGGGTTCTTTTTATCAAACACAAATGTGATATACAAGCTATTGTCATCAGCAAAATGCAGTCCTGCCTCCACCTTTCTCCCCTCGTCTGTGATGGCATTGTCAAAATCTAAAAACACATCTTTTTCATCACCGCTTTGTTCATACACTATCCATGTGTTGTAATTCTTTATTTTTTTAATATCCAGCTTCACGCTTCCTTTTAGTTGAAGGGCAGGTCGTGTGGCGTACATTACCATGTCACCTTTATAATAAATTCTTGGCGCTAGTATAAGTTTGTCTTCTTCTATTACAGTTCCATTGGCTACTGTTTGCTCAGTGGCTATTAATTCTGTCTGTCCCCTTCTTGCTTTAGCGACATCCTCAATAGGTTCAAGGTGAAAGTCCGTCATTTTAATTGCAAATGTGTCGCTCACTGCATTTACATATTGATAAGTAGCCGAACCTGAGAATTCCTTTCTTGAAATAACATCTACAATCCCTTCTGTAAGCCTGTGGTATCCGTTGAGCGTATCCATTACAATGGTTGTATTGGTTAGTCTACCAATTTTAGCATTCTCTAAAATCAATATTTCATTGTTCTCCGGAGTAATCTTCGCATCGGCTACTACAATGAAGGGGATACCACTTACTTTGAGTTGCTGCGACTGGATGTCATACTCGGCACGTTCCGCCAAAAAGTTCAGTGAATCCAATTCTTCGCGCGTGGTGTAGAAATAAGAATTCTCCAACGGCACGTCCGGATCTTTGTTCATCACAATTTTTTGTGTGTTCAAATCCCATCGTGCTTCCGGTATAGAAGTTTTAAATTGGGCATATGGAAATTCCAGGGCGGCCTCGCCTGCAATTTCCGGACTTATATCTGCATAGTTTTCCTCCAGGTTAAATTTCAGTCTTACATCATCACCTGATAGTGCAGGTTTATCCGGGTTAGTTGTCTTGACCTGAAAATCTGCATGCCGTGCTCCAAAGTCCTTTGCGGAAAACGAAAGCTCTTCTGAAATCGCTTCAGACCCACGCGTAATCAGCTTCCCTCCACCGCTGGTTCCTGTTTTTGATACTGTTAACCTTCCATCCAGTTGCGCGCTCGCATCATACAAATTAAAAGGATCCCGTAGATTCTCAATATTGAATTTATCCTGCTTAGGCAACCAATTCAATTTGAATTCAGTAAGTGTAACCTGAGGAAACCATGCGGCCCCAAACTGTTTTTCTTTCAGCTCACCAACATTTCCTCGACCTACTACAGAATCAGGATAAAACACAAAATCTTTGGACTCTACACTTGCTGCCAGATAATCAATGCGACCTGTTGCACGGATACCTGCATTATCAAGATTCATGGCCCCTACTATTTTCCCGTCTCCTTGAAATAACTGGTAACCTTCACTCGGAATAGCATGGGTAAAACCCAGAGATTTATCGGCCATAGTGTGGAGCTTCTCTTTGAAATTGGGAAACATCCCGCTGGACACAAAAGTACCCTCAAAATTGATGGAGCCAGGATCAGCATCATTCAAACTATCCAACTTAAACGGAGGAACTACAAAAAATACAGATCGATCATAAGCGCCATTTAATACTTCTCTGCGGTTAAAATAAATTACACCTCCTGCAGTTGCATCAAGGCGAGGATAATTTGGACTTTTTACTTTCCCGGATTTGTTATCCGGCCGACTAATAAAAAGTGTGCCTGATGATTTGGAAGTATTAGCCATTCCCGCGGCAGCGGCAGCCGTGGAGTCCGCACCTACCATGGCGTTATTTACACGTCTTCGTATGCTTTGTCCACGCGCGTTTGTTTCTGTTACATAAAAGCGAATAGAGTCAATATGGTTGAGGTTGATGAAAAAGCTATCGTACTTCAGTGTAAAATCTTTTCCATTGATCTCGAAATTTCCTGCCGTGATCTTACCGTCAAATTTTATATCACGATTTTGCAAAAGCGTTATCACACTACTATCTGGTTTAATTACCACGTTGAGCGAATCACTCACATTAAACTCCTCTACACCCCTTACGTTCATGCGACCTTCCACAAAATTTACAGTGGCATTGGCCGGGCCATCCACGATGGAATGAATCTTCAGGTTGTCATAATCGGCATCGCCTTTTACTGCATCATAGTAGTGCATCGCTTTTTCCTTCACCTTCACATACCCCGTGTTGGCATTGTACTCTATCATTCCTTTTTGTGCCAGAAAGGTCATTGCCATGCGCATTCCATCTGATCGCTGCCCAGTGCCCGTAGCAATATCATCTACATAAAATTCTCTCATCCCCATCCTTAATGCATAACTTGCTACTAACGCGAGTGGGTGAAACTGAAATCCATGACCAGCCAACAATCTGAAATCTTCAGGATCGTAGTAATCGACAGATTCAATCACCATAGGCGATTGACTTCGTCCTCCAAAACTGTAAATGTTTAAGCTATCAGAATTTAGATCCCAACGAATCTTATCAGCCCCAAAATCCATATTGAAATAAGAAGCAGAGTAAGGCGCATTTTTTAAATAGCCATTCTCCTTTTGTAGGATCAACTCATTCTTACCGAAATTATAATAGAATTCCGTAGCAGGGTGATAAATGGAATCGTTCTGTTGAAATATCTTCACCATAGAACGCCTAGAGAAAATGGTGGAATCCTGAAACTCAAAAAGACGAGATCGAGCTTCAAACTTTCTATCCACTTCACCCAATACCACCAACTTGGCAGGCTCACCATTGACCGATGAGCTATAGATTTTACTTCCGTTGAGTGCAAAGCCTCCAGTATACTTTAGTTTGTCGTTGCCTAGTCCAAGCATTTCAATATTGCTATTGAATGACATGAATCGTGGGTAAGTAGAAGATTTCGGAGTTTTATGACTCACACTTTTGAACTCAAAAATGCCATCAATCCTTCCAGAAGCTCTTCCCAAATAAGTAAGTTTTCCCTGAGAGGCCTTTAGTTCAGGTTTAGATACTTTGAAATTATAAGCCGTTAAATCAAAATAAACTGAGTCTTCGCTCAGTCCTGCTGAAGTCCAGTCAAACCTTCCTCCTTCTCCAACAAACGTATCATCCAGTAACGATACTACACCCTTTGTATCACGAAGGAAAGCAGAATCGTAGGTAGTGGAGAAATTTAAAGTGGCTTTATCAAATCGAATGAGTGGCCCCGACAATTCTGGCTGAGGTTCGGGCTGCATCCAGATAGGAATAGCCGGGGGCATTTCTACCTCCTCCTGATCATCCCAGTTTACTTCTTCCTGATCATCCCAATTAAAATCATCTTGTGTGTCGCCATTGTCCCACTGATCAAACTGATTTTGATCATAAGGATCCTGATAGGGATCGTTATTAAAATCATCTATGGGCTGGCTGTCAAAATCGTTGAAATTATCCTGATCGTTGCTATTAAAATCAAGTAGTGATGGAAGTACCTCCACTTTAACATAATCAAAGTGGTACTCATCATCTCTCACAAAGAGCCTGAAGGAACGATCGTAATGAAGCGCGTGATACTCAAAAAATTGTCTTACATTTTTAAAGAAGATGCCCGCGTTGGTCAGACTTTCATTTTCTATCACCTGGGCCGCAACACTCAAAAAACCTGAGATAGTTGCTGCATCGGCATTTTCACGATCGACAGCGTTTGAAAGAGCGCCATAATAATTGACAAATTGGGGTCTTAGTTTGTACCCCTTTGCTTTCATCAATTTGACCTGCTGCCTGATTACCTCCTGATGATCTCTACCTAGTTTGGCCCATATGGTGGCAAATCCAGCTCCCACAGCCTCCGCATCCACGCTGCGCGAATTCTCCAATACCACCCGTATGCTATCCTGAAAGTTGAGCCTAACGGGTTCAGCAGCCTTTTGCGCCATTAAGGCGGTAGGTCCTGCCAATGCAATCCATATGTATATTAAAACCCGCTTCACAATAGCCTAATCAGTGAAATTCGTAAATAATGGGCAATTTAGCTAAAAGCGCCTCATACCTTTAACGAATGCTTACCCGCTTATAGTTTTGGAATGAAGGCCCTTTTATTTGCTGAGTTGGAGTAGTAATGAGGCCCAATTTTCTCGCACATCGCTTTGTACATGCTTAAGTTGGTATTGATGGGCTCTTTCCATCAAATCCGGAATATCCTTTTCGTAGAAACCGCTTAATAAAATAAACCCATCAGGATTTAAATAGGACACATACTGTGGCAACTCGTGTAGAAGAATGTTTTTATTAATGTTGGCCAAAATCACATCAAAGTTATCCTCAAATGTCAACTCATTGATCATACCCTGCCTGATGTTAACATTTTGGCAATTGTTTACTTCAAGATTTTCCTTTCCATTGATTACACTCCACTCATCAATGTCAAAGGCTTCTACATTTTTTGCTCCAAGTTTTGACGCCATAATGGATAGTATCGCTGTGCCACAGCCAGCATCCATCACCATTTTGTTTTTATGGTCGATTTCCATTTGCGCTTTTATCATCAGATAAGTCGTTTGATGATGTCCTGTGCCGAATGACATCTTAGGCGTGATGGTAATGGTATAGGGGTATTCTTTTTCTATCCGATGAAACTCAGCACGTATTACACATTTATCGTCTACGATAATAGGCTCATAACTTTTTTCCCATTCCTCGTTCCAGTTTTTCTTTTCGATTCGATCCCATGAAAATAAAAGTGGTTTTACCTGCTCGTATTTATTTTTTATTTCATCTACTAGGCTTTTATCAAATCGATCTATTTCTGCGTAGGCTTCAAATCCGTTTTCGTTTTCTAAAAAAGAATCAAATCCTGCTTGGGAGATTTCAGCAATCAGTATTTCCGAAAAAAGAGGATCGCAGGTTACACTGAGGCGAGTGTGGTACATCTAGGCAGACTTAATAATCTCAACAAAATCACGAGACTTCAACGAGGCTCCTCCCACAAGACCGCCATCCACATCTGCACAAGAAAAAATCTCTTTTGCATTGTCCGGTTTCACACTGCCTCCATAAAGAATAGGAATTAGGTCCGCAGTTTCTGCTCCAAATTTTTCAGCAAGATGTTGTCTTATCACTGCGTGCATTTCCTGTGCCTGAGCTGTTGTTGCTGTCTTACCTGTGCCGATTGCCCACACTGGTTCGTAGGCCACCACAATTTTTTTCATAGCCTCAGCATTCAAATGGAAAAGCCCCTCTTCAATTTGCTTTTTTACCAATGTTTCATGATCACCAATTTCTCTCACCTCCAAAGGTTCCCCACAACAAAAAATAGGCTTTAATCCATTGGCCAAAGCCCCGTCTACCTTTTGCGCCAACTGCTTTCCCGATTCCAAAAAATATTGTCTGCGCTCACTGTGCCCGATAATTACATATGGAATTTCCAATGATTTTAACATACCTGCGGCCACCTCTCCTGTGTATGCTCCTGATGCATGCTCGCTGCAATTTTGTGCACCTACCTCAATTCTGGCTCCTTTTCCAAGTTGAGATTTCAACCCAGACAAATATGGAAATGGAGGACAAATAATAATTTTTACGTCACCCTTTACCTCATCTGCCACCATTCCTATCAGCTCTGCTGTGAGCGATTGGGCTTCTTGAAGCGTTGTGTTCATTTTCCAATTTCCGGCAACAATCTTTTGACGCATATCTGTTCTCAATAATTATTTAAACTAAAATGTAAACTTGTCGGAGGGCTTGTCTTTCATAAGACGCATACTTTTGATGGGGCCTTTGTAAGTCACATGCACCAGATTAGACTGATCGTCATATGCCTCCGTGATTACCGTATTTTCCACCTCTATTACTTTAAAACTTTTTACTTTCTCAATCTCTATATAGCATATGAACGCCAAGTTCTCCTCTTCATATCCTAAAAAATTAAGCTGTTGTTCCTTCCCATCTAGTCTCACTTTTAAGTGATCTTTTAAGTAATCAGTTAAAAGGCCTTTTGTAGTAAGTCCGTTTTTTGGGCTAAGTATATCCAAGTCAGGCAACTTAGTTTTTGCACGGATAGCTACCTCCAGGTCATCAACAAAAATGCGAGATATGATTTGCAGGGATTCTGCCTTTTCATTGTATTCAATCTCCGTTACAGAGATATGAAGAGGATGAAAAAGAAGCAAAAAAGAATATAAAACACTTACCATAATGAATTGTGGATCAAAAATAGGGCCATCTATAACCCAAAACAAGTAGCACTCAACTCTTATTCCATTGGTAAAATTGAGCTATTCAAATTGAGATATAAATCCTATTATTGTCTCCCCAAAAAAAATGAGTGCATGAGCGAGTTTCAACTTTACTTTATACTGGGTAAGGATCATATATTGGATTATGCAAATGGCTACGATCACATCCTATTTGTAATTGCACTTTGTGCCATTTATCTAACCAGAGATTGGAAAAAAATTCTAATTCTGATCACTGCATTTACGATTGGGCACTCTATAACATTAGCGCTTGCCACACTGAATGTGATTGCCGTTAAGGCTGATCTGGTAGAATTTCTTATTCCACTTACTATTTTCATTACTGCATTTGGTAATTTATTCAGAAGGGAAGAGAGCTATTCTGCTAAACCCGTTCAAACCAACTATCTATTGGCTTTAGGCTTTGGCCTCATTCATGGGATGGGATTTTCCAATTATCTGAAAGCCATTCTTGGCAAAGATCATTCAGTAGTGACTCAACTTCTTGCATTTAATTTGGGCTTGGAGTTTGGGCAAATAGTAATAGTTGGCATCTTTATGGCAATTAGTTTTCTGCTAGTTGACCTGATAAATGTTTCGCGCAGAGACTGGAAGATGGTAATTTCGTCTGGTATTGCCGGAATAGCCCTAATTTTAATGAAGGATGCTAAATTCTGGTAAACAGATAACGAGCACCCACGTATAACAACTGAAAAATTCTAAGTATGATTAAATATATTACTACGCTTTTCATTGGCATGAGCTTGATCGCCAATGCTCAAACAACACCCTGGCAAGGTAAATTTGAACAATTGGGTCAAATATTGCCCACACCCAACGAATACCGCACCGGCTCCGGATCTCCTGGCCCGGAATACTGGCAACAACAGGCTGATTATGTGATCACGGCAGAACTCAATGACGAAAATCAGAGTATTACCGGATCGGAAACCATTACCTATCACAATAACTCCCCTGATGTACTTACTTACCTCTGGTTGCAATTGGATCAAAATCTTTTTGACAAAGAAAGTAACACAGGAAAAACTAAAAACACTTCCATACAAGACAGTGTAACCACCAAAGAAATCGCTGGGGATCTTGAACTCTACGATTATGATGGGGGCTATAAAATCAAATCGGTAAAGGATGTAAACGGTACTGACCTTAAGCATTTCGTGAATGCTACCATGATGCGAATTGATCTTCCCAAAGCACTCAAAAGAGGAGAAACTTATTCATTTAAAATCGAATGGTCATACAATATCAATGATCGCATGAAGGTAGGTGGCAGAAGTGGCCTTGAGTACTTTCCGGAAGATAAAAATTATGTTTACACCATTGCCCAGTGGTTTCCGCGCATGTGCGTGTATGACGACCTCGAGGGCTGGCAGAATAAGCAATTTCTCGGAAGAAGTGAGTTCGCTACAGTTTTTGGAAACTATAAAGTGAAAATTACTACTCCTGCCGATCATATCATGGCAGCAACCGGAGTACTTCAGAACCCTAAGGATGTTTTAACTGCAGAACAAATAGCTCGTTTTGAAAAAGCCAAAACTTCATTTGATACCCCTGTAATCATCGCTACACAGCAGGAAGCCATCCAAAGAGAAAAAAGCAGATCAAAAGAAAAGAAAACATGGGAGTTCCATGCGGAAGATGTTCGCGACTTTGCCTTTGCTACATCACGTAAATTTATCTGGGATGCACAGGCGGTAAAGGTGGGTGACAGGACACCGTTAGCCATGTCCTTCTATCCTAAAGAAGGAAATCCATTGTGGGAAAAAGAATCTACCAAAGCAGTTAAGAATACACTTGTTACCTATTCCAAGTTCACTATTGATTACCCTTATCCAGTTGCCATATCCGTGCACGCGGCAAGCATTGGCATGGAGTATCCAATGATTTGTTTCAACTTTGGAAGACCCAACAAAGACGGAAGCTACAGCGATAACACCAAGTGGAGAATGATTGGGGTGATCGTGCACGAAGTGGGGCACAACTTCTTTCCTATGATCATCAACAATGATGAAAGAGAAACCACTTGGATGGATGAAGGTGTAAATTCATTCGTACAGTACTTAACACAAGTAGAAAATTATAAAGACATGCCACAGCGAAGAGGGCATGCAGAAGGGATTGTTCCTTACATGAAGGGAGAAAAAACTACTATGCGTCCTTTGATGACAAGTGGTGAGCAGGTAGTGCAGATTGGAAATGAACAATACAATAAAGCAGCTACCGCACTTAATATCCTCCGCGAAGCGGTGATGGGGCCTGAACTTTTTGATCACGCCTTTAAAGAATATGCGCAACGATGGGCGTTCAAGCATCCTAAGCCTTCTGACTTTTTCAGAACAATGGAAGATGCTTCCGCTTTTGATTTGGATTGGTATTGGAGAGGATGGTTCTATACAGTAGACCATGTTGACTTATCTGTTGATCAGGTGCGCTGGCTCAAGCTAAGAGAAGACAATCAAAACCTAGAAAGTAAATCTAAAAATGTAAAAACCGGTGATCTTGCCTCAGGCGATGGCGGAAATGGCAATGACTTTAACAATGGTCCCCAACCTTTTAGTTTGATTGAAACAGACGGTCGCCTTTATGGCGAATTCCTTAGCCGAATCGATGATAAAGCAGTCATTGAGAAAATGAAAGGAAAAAACTTTTATGAAGTTACGCTGAGCAATCAGGGTGGACTTGTCATGCCTGTGATTATCGAATGGTCTTACAAAGATGGGACAAAAGAAATCGAGCGACTGCCTGCTGAAATTTGGAGAACCAACGAGCAAAAAATCACCAAGGTTTTTGTAAAAGACAAAGAGGTGTCCAGTCTAGTGATCGATCCGTTAAAAGAAACCGCAGACATTGAAACTAATAATAACATGTTCCCTAAAACCAATCAACCTTCCAAGTTTGATCAGTTTAGGAAAAACTAAAGTATGATAACAACCAAAAATTTTAATATGAAATACCTATTTGGCTTGATTTTGATTGCCATTACAATACCTTCCGTAGCGCAGGAAGGATGGAATAGTAAGTTTGAACAGTTGGGACAACAACTCCCTACCCCTAACCAATACCGATCTGCCTCTGGTGCTCCAGGGTACAAATACTGGCAACAGCAGGCCGATTATGTGATCGATGTAGAGTTGAATGACGAAACACATATGATCACTGGTAAGGAAACCATTACCTATACCAATAACTCACCAGACCAATTAAAGTACTTGTGGCTTCAGCTTGATCAGAATATTTTATCAGAAGGAAATACAACGGATAAAATTAAAACCAACAGCCTTGGCGAAAGTGTTTCCGTTGATCAATTGCAGCGTGATCTTGATCTGTATGGTGATTACAAAGGAGGTTATACCATTAAGTCGGTAAAAGATGTAGCTGGCAAAGACCTCCCCAACTTTATCAATGCCACCATGATGCGTGTTGATCTGCCAAAGCCACTTAAAACTGGTGAAAAATATTCGTTTAACGTGGAATGGTCTTACCCGGTAAGTGACAGGCTTAACGAACGTGAAGTAGGACGCAGAGGAGGAATGGAATATTTTCCAGCAGATGACAATTATGTTTATGGCATCACGCATTGGTTCCCACGCATGTGTGTGTATGATGATTATGAGGGGTGGCAAAACAAACAATTTCTGGGACAAGGCGAGTTCACGCTTTCCTTTGGAAATTATAAAGTAAGCATTACCGTTCCTGCAGATCATATTGTAGGCTCAACTGGTGAATTACAAAATCCACAGGATGTCCTTTCAAAAAAAGAAAGTGAACGTTTTGACTTGGCAAAAAATTCATTTGATAAGCCTGTAATTATTTCCACTCAAGATGAAGCCATCCAGCGAGAAAAATCAAAATCCAAACAAAAGAAAACTTGGGTATACAAAGCTGATAACGTTAGGGACTTTGCGTTTACAAGTTCAAGAAGATTTATTTGGGATGCACAAGCCGTAAAGCTTGGTGGTAAAACTGTGATGGCAATGTCCTATTATCCTAAAGAAGGAAATCCACTCTGGGAACGGGAATCAACAAAGGCCGTTAAGAATACAATTACTACCTTTTCAAAATTTACTATAGATTATCCCTATCCTGTTGCTATTTCTGTACACATGGCCAACATTGGTATGGAGTACCCGATGATTTGTTTCAACGGAGGAAGGCCGCAGCCAGATGGAACAATTCCTGATCGCACCAAGTGGGCAATGATTGGTGTGATTGTACATGAAGTAGGTCATAATTTCTTCCCAATGATCATCAACTCAGACGAGCGCCAGTGGGCATGGTTGGATGAAGGCTTTGATACTTTCGTTCAGTACCTCACTCAAGTAGAACACTACCCCGACATGCCTCAGCGCAGAGGACCTGCCGAAGGGATTGTTCCGTACATGATGGGTGATAAAGAGACGCAGCGCCCCCTAATGACAAGTGCAGAAAATGTAATCCAATATGGTTCGGAGCAATATGGAAAGGCAGCAACCGCACTAAATATTTTAAGAGAAACTGTAATGGGGCCGGAGTTATTCGACAAAGCATTTAAAGAATACTCGGAACGCTGGGCTTTCAAGCATCCAAAACCAGCAGACTTCTTCCGTACTATGGAAGATGCTTCTGGTGTGGATCTTGATTGGTTCTGGCGGGGATGGTTCTACTCCACTGACAATACAGACGTATCAGTAGATGCGGTGAAGTGGTTCCAGGTGAAAAAAGAAGAAACCAACCTGGAGAACAAAGGTAAAGTGGTGAAGAAAGGTGACCTAGCAACCGCTGGTGGTGGCGAAGGTAAAAACTCTGACAACTTTAATGATGGCCCTCAGCCTTTCAGTGTAATTCCTGCAGATGCGAGTTTCTATGGTGAGTATCAAAACCGAATTGACGACAAAGCCGTAATGGATAAGCTGGAAAATAAACACCTGTATGAAATTACACTAAGCAATAAAGGAGGCCTTATAATGCCAGTAATCATAGAATGGACTTACAAAGACGGCACTAAGGAAATCGAACGGATACCAGCTGAGATCTGGAGGCTAAACGAAAATCAAATCAAGAAGGTTTTTGTTAAAAATAAGGAAGTGGTAAACATCGTTATCGATCCGTTAAAAGAAACTGCCGATGTCAATACTGATGACAACGTATTTCCTAAAGTAAAACAAGCCTCTAAATTTGACGAGCTTAAGAAAAAAGGAGAAAAATAGTCTTACATTTATTTATCGATTTTTGAAGTCATTTCGTTCATCGAAATGACTTCTTAGTTTATACACGATTAATTAAACCAATATGCGCCCGTTTTCACTTTCCCTAATACTGTTTTTTGGCTCATTGTCCGCTTTCGCACAGCAAAACTGGCAAGGCAAATTTGAACAATTAGGATCTGAACTACCCACTCCTAATAGCTACCGGAGCAGCTCAGGAGCCCCAGGTCCCAATTATTGGCAACAGCGTGCCGACTATGAAATTGATGTGGAGTTGAATGACGAAACACAAATGATTACCGGCAAAGAAACCATTACCTACTATAACAACTCTCCCGAAACCTTGCGTTACCTGTGGATGCAGCTGGATCAAAATAAACTGTCAGATGGAAACATGACAGACAAAACGAGCAATAATGAAATTCGTGATTCGGTGCCTGCTAAATTTTTGGCGGAATCGCTGGGCGGCTATGGGTACGACTACGAAGGTGGATATACCATTAAATCCGTAAAGGATGCCGCCACTGGGAAAGACCTACCTCACACTATCAACTTTACGATGATGCGTGTAGACCTGCCTACTGCACTTAAAACTGGCAATACCTATAAATTTATCGTAGAGTGGAGTTACCGCGAATACGACCGGATGAAGTTTAGTGAGCGTGGCGGTTACGAGTATTTCCCTGAAGATGATAACCGATTGTATACGTTCGCTCAGTGGTTCCCCCGCATGTGCGTATTCGATGATTACGAAGGATGGCAAAACAAACAATTTTTAGGACGTGGGGAGTACGCACTTACATTCGGTGATTATAAAATGAGAATTACCGTTCCCAGCGACTTTATTGTAGGAGCTACCGGCTGGCTGCAAAACCCACAGGAAGTATTAAGCAAAGATCAATTGGAGAGATTCAATCGTGCACAGAAAACATTTAACAAGCCTGTGCTGATTGTAACAGAATCCGAAGCGAAAAAGAATGAGAAGTCCAGATCAAAGAAAAAAAGTACCTGGGTGTTTCATTCTGAAAACGTTCGTGATGTGGCCTTTGCCACTTCCAGAAAATTTATTTGGGATGCCCTTGCCGTTAAAGTAGGAGACAAAACTCCTCTTGCACAGTCGCTTTATCCAAAAGAAGGAAATCCACTGTGGGAGAAAGAATCTACCATGGCCATCAAAAATACCTTGGAAGTTTACTCCGCTAGAACATTCGACTATCCGTACCCTACCGCCTACTCTGTCCACACTGCAGATCAGGGCATGGAGTACCCGATGATATGTTTCAATTATGGAAGGCCTGACAAAAACGGAAAGTACTCTCAGCGAGTATTGGAAGGAATGGTGGGTGTGATTGTACATGAAGTGGGGCATAACTATTTCCCAATGATTGTTAACTCTGACGAAAGACAGTGGACCTGGATGGATGAAGGTTTAAATACATTTTTAGAAAGAGAAACTGTTCGCACACGGTACGATGGCTTTGACATCACCAGTGGATCACCAAAAGGCATTGTTCCATTTATGAAGGGAGACAAGAATATTATGCGCCCTATCATGGCACAGTCTGATAATCAGTCCACCAGCTTTGGTCCGAATGGATATACCAAACCATCAGCCGCTTTGGTGCTTCTGCGTGAAACGATAATGGGGCCAGAAATTTTTGACCGGGCCTTTAAAGAATACGCAGAACGTTGGGCCTTCAAGCATCCCGCTCCTGCAGATTTTTTCCGTAGTATGGAAGATGCTTCCGGAACAGATCTCGACTGGTTTTGGAGAGGATGGTTTTATACTACCGACAATGTAGACCTGACTTTGGAAGACGTGAAATGGTTTCAGGTGAAGGAAGAACAAATGGATCCTGAAAAGAAAAACGTTACTGTAAAGCAGGGGGACCTTTCCGTCAATACAACTACCAATAAGGCCAATGACTTTACCGGAGGCCCTCAGCCATTAACTGTTGAAAACACTTCTGAAAGTACCTATCGTGATTTTAGAAGCAGAATCAATGACGATGCAGTACGCCAAAAACTGCAGGGTAAAAATCTTTACGAATTGACCCTAAGAAATACGGGTGGTCTGCTAAGCCCAATTATTATTGAATGGACTTATAAAGACGGGTCTACTGAAATTGAAATGATTCCTGCTGAAATCTGGAGACTAAATGAAAAAGAGGTGACCAAGGTTTTTGTAAAAGACAAAGAAGTGACCAACATCGTTATCGATCCTAATCGCGCCACCGCAGACATCAACGTGTCTGATAATGTGTTCCCAAAGAGAACAGATTCGAAATTTGATCAGTTTAAGAGAGGGAATTAAAAAAAAGAGGCTGTCTAAAAAGTATTCCGTTTTGTTGAGCGATAGCGAAACATCCCTTATTTAAGGCCTAAATAAGGAAAGATTCTTCGCTATCGCTCAGAAAACTGCTTCTCTTATAACTTCTGAGACCGCTTTTTTTTGTGATGATTATTGGTCAGTTCTCCTCAATTGATTCAAATAATTTAAAAGCCCTTCCTAAATCAACATTCCCACCAGAAAGAATAATTCCTACTTTCTTACCAGAGAACTTTTCCTTTTCTTTTAACACTGCGGCAAAAGGAACAGCGCATGATGGCTCCACAATGATTTTTACGCGCTCCCATATCAGTCGCATGGCCTCGATGATTTCCTTATCGGATACGGTGATCACTTCGCTTACCATTTCTTTGATAAGTGGAAATGTTTTGTCTCCCAATGAGGTAAGCAATCCATCTGCAACAGAATTGGCTTGCGATTTTTCAATTTTACCACTTTGAATAGAACGATAAGTATCATCTGCTCCTTCCGGCTCGCCTGCTACAACTTTAGTTTTTGGCGAAAAGTATTTTGCTGCTAATAAGGTTCCGCTTAATAAACCTCCTCCTCCAACTGGAGTAAGAATAAAATCTAATTCTTCAGTTGCATCAAATAATTCTATGGCGGCTGTTGCCTGGCCAGCCATCACATCATAATTGTTAAAGGGATGGATTTCATTAGCTCCAGTTGCTGCTACCACTTTTGCCAAAGTAGATTCTCTTGCTTCCAGTGTTGGCTCACATTCTGTAATCTCTCCACCAAAAGCCCGAACTCCTTTCTTCTTAATTTCCGGAGCTGTGTTGGGCATTACGATGTAAGCCTTTACCCCCATTATTTTGGCAGCACGTGCCAATGCCTGCGCATGGTTACCCGAAGAGTGGGTAGCTACTCCTTTTTTCCTGTCCTCCTCCGACAAATTCAATACAGCATTCATGGCGCCACGTGCTTTGAATGCCCCAATCTTTTGAAAATTTTCACACTTAAAAAATATTTTACATCCCGCAATGGTATCAATACTTCCAGAAGTCATCACAGAAGTATGATGAACATATGATTCGATGCGTTCATGCGCTTGCAATAGGTCATCCTTTGTAGGTACGTGGTTCATATTCTCTTGTAGTTATCTAATCCATTTCACTTTTTCATCAACTGGTTTTCGCTTTCCAGGTTTTAACTCATCAGCTATTACACCCAGATTGAGAAATCCAATCAATTTATCATCCTGATTCAACCCAAAGAAAGATTTTGAGTCATCAAAATAAGTGATGCCTCCTGTACTTAGGTAACAACCTACACCATAAGCCGTAGCGGTGAGGTACATATTTTGGATCGCACAAAACACTGCTCCTATTTCCTCCACCTCTCTTATTCTATTCACTTTATCCCGCTTCATTCCTACCGCAATAATATGCGAAGACTGCATCGGCTTGGTAAGCAAATTTTGATATTTCTCCTCTTTAAAGCTACCGTCTTTTGTGGTCACCTCTTTATAACATGCTCCTTGAAAATCTGCCAATTTTTTCAATCCCAAACCACTGAAAACAACGAAACGCCATGGCTCCGTTAGTTTGTGGGTAGGAGCCCAATTGGCATTTTCCAATATCTGGTTTACAATTTGATCGTCTACCGTCTTTCCTAGCACATAGTCTTTAGGGAAAACTGATCTCCGGTTCTGTATCAGATTGTTTATTTGTTTAAAATCAAATTCCATTTATAAAACTTACTGGCATGGGGATGCCCATTCTTTCACAATTCTGGGTAATTTACATAACAAAGTTTTATACCGCTATGCCAACCTCACGAATAATCATCCTGATCTTCTTGTTTGCCACTTGCATTGCAAATGCTCAAAATAACAAACCCCGAGCAAGGGATTTAAAAATACCCTTCGATGGAACTCCAGGTAAGTTTAATGCCATTACTGACGTGCCCGGTATAGAGGTAGGACATAAAACTATTATCAAAGGAGACGGAAAACTGGAAGTAGGCAAAGGGCCAGCCCGCACAGGAGTTACTGCCATTTTTCCATTAGGTAAGAATTCAATCGAACGTGTTTTTGCTTCCTGGTTTACACTGAACGGAAACGGTGAAATGACGGGCACTACCTGGATTGATGAATCTGGTTGTTTAGGTTCACCCATTTTAATTACCAACACACACAGCGTGGGCACGGTACGCGATGCTGTTATTCAGTATTATGTAGATAAGAAGTTAAGTGATGGTGGCTACTCTGGCGACTACAGTTTACCAGTAGTGGCAGAAACCTGGGACGGTTTTCTCAACGACATCAACGGCTTTCACGTAAAACAGGCCGATGTATTTGAAGCCATGAAGGGAGCTACATCCGGTTCGGTTGCGGAAGGGAATGTTGGAGGTGGCACTGGCATGATTGTTCACAGTTTTAAAGGGGGCATTGGTACTTCATCCAGAATAGTAGAAACCAAAATTGGAACTTATACTGTTGGTGTTTTAGTACAAGCCAACTACGGATCACGCAATCAGCTGACAATTGCCGGTGTACCGGTGGGCAAAGAGATTACTGATTTAAAACCAACAGATGGAAAGCCTGATGAAGATCAAGGCTCTATCATTGTAGTAGCCGCAACTGATGCGCCCTTTTTGCCTCATCAGCTTGATCGTTTTGTTAAGCGAGTGGCGCTAGGTGTAGGAGTTGTTGGTGGTAGAGGAGGTAATTCATCAGGGGATATTTTTATTGCATTCTCTACAGCCAATCCTGAAGTGGGTGCGATGGATAAATTGGCTAACCTTAAAATGTTTCCCAATGAAATGATTAATCCTTTCTTTGATGCGGTTGCCCAAGCCACGGAAGAATCAATCATAAATGCCATGATTGCAGCTGAAACCATGGTAGGTAGAGATGGAAATAAGGTATATGCCATCCCTCATGATCGATTAATTGAAGTAATGAAGAAATACAACCGATTGAAATAGTATATTCAATCCTTCAAACCTGTCTGTCATGCGCTTTAGTCTTGTTGTGGTCTCTATAGTCCTTTTTGCCTCGTGTGCGCCTATGTACGTACCCAACACGAGGAATACACCTCTATTTCGGGGACAGGGCGAATTTCAGGGGTCCGCCTTTATTGGAACTGGGATTGATTTACAAGGTGCCCTTTCCCTCACGGATAACATTGGGGTAATTGGAAATTATTCATTTCTCAATGAAACCCGCAATGATCCATTTGATCAAAGTCAAACTTTTAAACGCAAGAACAATTTCTTTGAAGGAGGTATCGGGTATTATCAGGCATCTCGTTCGCGAAGGATTGAATTATACGTAGGCTACGGACAAGGTAAAGGCACCACAACAGGGCAATATGGTTTTCTCGGTCTGGGTCAGCAAGAAGTAATCGTTACAGGAAAATACAATCGCATTTTCATTCAGCCGTCAATTGGAACCAACAACCGAGGCTTTAATCTTGCATTTACACCAAGGTTTTCATTGGTCAACTTTAATGAATTTCAATCTGGAGTAATTGTTGAATCTCCAGATGAAGGAGCACATCTGTTTATTGAGCCAGCCGCAACTGCTAGGTTTAGATTAGGGCAAAACCTTAATGGTATGTTTCAATTGGGATTAAACCTGCCTACGCCAAATGACGCATTCTTTGACCATGTTCCAGTGCAAGCCTCATTTGGTATCCAGTTACATTTGGGGGGGAGTCTACGAACACGGGTTTATTAATACTACTTAACGCTACGTCCTCAGGTGCTTTGGTATCAAAGCCTTCTCTAATAATTCAAATAAAAATTCAACTACTATAGCCAGTGCGGCTGCCGGTATCGCTCCTTGCAAAATTAGGTTTGTGTTATTTAGCGCCAACCCTGTTACAATAAATTCTCCAAGCCCCCCCGCTCCAATGAAAGCTGCTAGCGTGGCTGTTCCAATTGTAATTACAGCTGCTGTGCGAATACCTGCCAAAATAGAAGGCATGGCCAAAGGCAACTCTACAAAACGAAGCCGCTGAATAGTTGTCATACCCATGCCAGTAGCTACTTTTCTCAAGATAGGATCAACAGAAGTAAGCCCTGTGGTTGTGTTTCTTAGAATGGGCAACAGTGCATATAAAAACAATGCAGTGATCGCAGGAACTCTTCCTATCCCCAACAATGGAATCATTAAGGCGAGTAGTGCAATGGAGGGTATCGTTTGCAACAGCCCCACAAAATACAATACCGGCCGACTGATGCCTGAAAAAATATAAAGCAGAATGCCCAATGGTACCGCTACCATAATTGCCAAGCCAAGAGAAATAGCAGTTATTCCCAAATGCGTCCAGGTTTTGTCAGCAATGTCCGCCCACATGTTAGGCGAATTTGCTGTCGTATTCGCGCTTACCAAATTTTTTCTCAACAAAAAAGAATTCGCTACTTCAGAAAATGATTTTTGTTCAAACAGTACTTTTGAATTCATTGCCTGCATCTCATCTTCAGAAATCATTCCTCCCAATTTATTAGCAATTGCTTTTAGTTTAGGGTCGAGCGACTGATTGTAAACAGCTACGGCATAATATGATGGAAAGAATTCCAAATCATCTGCCAATAAAAACAAATTGTATTTTTCAATTTCACCATCAGTTGAGTAAACATCTGTCAATTCAATTTTTTCAGTGGTAATGGCCTGATATGCCAACCCGTGCTCAATGCCTGCTGGGGTCAGTTTTAGTTGATATGCTTTTTTTAAATTTTCCCAGCCATCTTTCCGTTTCAAAAACTCATAACTCATGGCAGCTGCCATGTTTTCTATTTTCTGTAAATCTGAAATTGTTTTCAAATCTTTCGATTCCGCAATTTCTGGTGTTGTGGCAAGTGCGTAAGTATTGTTAAACCCAAATGAAGATGATATTTCCAGTCCTAATTGAGATTGTAATTCTTCATTAAGCATCTGATGGTTAAGCTTCTTATCACTTTTCAATATTTCTTCAGCCAGAGAGCCTGTATACTCAGGATAGAGATCTATTGCCTCTCCGCGCAAAGCCTCATAACAAACTGCGGTCCCTCCTAAATTGAATTTTCTTTCTACAGTATAACCTTCATTTTCAAATAGCTGTGCCAACATTTCACCCAATATGTAACCTTCATTAAAATGTTTGGCCCCTACACGGATTGTCTGCCCATTCACATTAACGAATAAGGCTAACTGAATCAATATGATAAGAGTAAGCCTCATGAATGGAGTGGAATCAATTTCCCGTCCTCAAATTTAAGCTGTGTATCACCAAGCTGCATTGCTTCTTCAGGGTCGTGGGTCACCATTACGATACACCTAGGCTCAGTGCGTTGAAGTTTAATGACCTCCGCATGTATATCCTGTTTCGTTTCTGGGTCCAAAGAAGAAAAAGATTCGTCCAATAACATGAACGGAGGATTAAGCAATATCGCTCTGCAAAGCCCTACCCTTTGCTGCTCTCCTCCGGACAATTGATGAGGATATTTTTTCTTGTGCTCCTCTGATAGATTAACCAATTCCATCAGCTCTTTTGTCCTTTTTGTCTTTTGCTCTTTGCTCCAACCGGCCAGCACTCCGGGCAATGTGATGTTTTCAAAAACAGTAAGGTGAGGAAAGAGGCCAACTGATTGCACCGCGTAGCCAATGGTCAATCGAACCTGATGAATATTTTCGTAGTCAATGGGTTTACCCAATAAACTTACGGTACCCTCATAAGGTCGAATGAGTCCGTTAATAATCTGGAGTAACGTTGACTTGCCGCTTCCGCTTTTGCCAAGAATGGCAGTTATTTTTCCTGCCTCGATTTCAAGTGATAGTTTTTCGAAAATGGTGTGATTGCCATATCGATGAGAAACTTTGTCCAGTTGAATGGCGCTATCCATCTCCCTTCATGGTTTCACCTACTATTCTCAATCCATTCAAAGTAAGATTGGGCTCCACCTTGTCAAAAAAATCATGAAGTGGTGTAATAACAGAGGAGAGTCCACCAGTAGCTATCGCAGGGCAATTCTCTTTCAACTCTTTTCGTATTTCGTTCACCATAGATTGTACCAGACCATTGTAACCAAACAATATACCCGACTGAATGGCCGTAATGGTGCTAGTGCCCAATGCAGAAGTCGGCATTTGCAATGGCACGTCAAAAAGCTTCGCTGTATTTTGCGTTAGTGATTTAATGGCTGTTTTTAATCCGGGTGCAATAGATACTCCCAATATCCTTCCTGTTGAAGACAAAGTGGTAAAGGTGAGTGCCGTACCAAAATCAACAGCAATACAAGTACTCTTGTAATGATCGTACGCAGCAACAGCATTGGAAACCAAATCAGAACCTATCTCGTAAGGGTTTAATACTTCAATCGCTAGCTTGTCATAAATCTTTGGCCCAAGGATAATTGGCTTCTTGCCCAACAATATTTCAATTACACCCGTCAGTTTGTCGGTAAGTGCAGGAACTACGCTACTAAGCACAACCGTTTCGATTTTTGCCACCTCTACGTTGGCTTCAAAAAAATAGTCTCTGAGCTTTATCCCATAAAATAACTCCGGTTGATCTGGTTTAGTAGGAATGCGCCAAATGTGCACCCACTTACTTCCATCCCAAAGTCCGATGGTGGTGTCACTGTTACCTGTATCAAGTGCAAGAAGCATTTTGTCTATCGGACTTTGGTCAAGGGGTTAATTTACCACTTCTACTCCCTTCCAAAAAGCTACCTTGTCTTTAATTACTTTGGCTGCTTCTTTTGGTTCTGCATAGTACCAGGCTGCATCAGGGTTTTCTTTTCCATCTACATTTAAACTGTAGTAAGAGGCCGTTCCCTTCCATGGGCAAACGGTGTTAGAAGATGAATCAGAGAAAAAATCTTTTTTAATAGAATCAACAGGAAAATAGTGATTGCCTTCAATCACCACTGTGTCATCACTTTCAGCTATTACTTGTCCGTTCCAAATCGCTTTCATAATTCTTTTTTTTATTTGTAAGTACCCAACCCCAACTGACATTGTATTGTTCCTAAAACTGGTGGAATACACGCAATTGTTGTTGCCCTGACAATTAATAATCTGTTTTGATGGTTTTATTCAACGGTAGACCTAACTGATAGCGAATGTCCTCATCTCTTGTTTCGTCCACCACATCCAACCCGTATTTTATTTTTTTAGGATCATCATAGACCATCGTTCCAAATAATCGATCCCAAAATGAAAAGATATTGCCAAAATTGGTATCCGTCCATGGTCGCTCAAAGTGATGGTGAAACTTATGCATATTGGGTGTAATGAAAATCAAGCTTAGTGTTTTATCCAACCACCGTGGCACATTGATGTTGGCATGACTGGTGTAGGTAAAAAAAATTGTGCAAAATCGATAGAACAAATAGAAGGCAATGGGCGCGCCCAAAATAATAATCGCAAATAGCGCAAACACTTCACGAAGAAAATAATCACCGGGATGATGGCGCGTGCCTGTGGTAGCATCCACTTTGGTGTCGCTGTGGTGGATCATGTGAAACTTCCACATCCACTTTACACGATGGAGCAGGTAGTGTACTACATATTGAGCCATCAAATCGAGGAACATTACTGCAATCAGCAGTTCAAGCCAGACAGGCAAATCTACATAGTGTAACAATCCAATCTGATTACTCCCTATCCATGCAAAAATGCCAACAGTAAGGATTCCAAAAAGGAGATTAATGACAAATGTAAAAAGGAGAAATACGAGGTTGACACCATCGTGCTTTACTTTGCGGTAAGTGTGCCTGGCCAACGGATAATTTCCTTCAAAAATCCAGCATACTACAAGGCAGGTGACCACCCATGCTAATTTTTGCCAGGTAGGCATTGTTTCAAAGAATAATAGAAATAAATCCATAATAATAGTATTCACTAAAATACGATTTTCTAAAGAATTATTGATGAGTCAGAACTTACTGACATAGGGTTGTCATGAGGGTTGACGATTTTAGCATTTAGTTCAATAAAGCAGAATCAGAGTAATGGCGGAGCCCTTAAAATACCTATATGATCCCGAGTTTTTCGACCACCTCTGCAAGGTGTTGAAAAAGACAGTTCTCAATTTCGATGACATTCGATTCATTCATGCTGTGTTTGATACCGACTGGCCAGAACTTGAACTTAAACAACGCACCAGAAAAGTAACGTTAGCATTACACCAGGTTTTACCCAAAGATTTTAATACAGCCACCAAATGTCTGGTGGATACATCCAAAATATACCTAGAGGAAAAATATGACAAGCCAATTTACCCGCTCATTTTCCTGCCTGATTATGTGGAGTTATACGGCCTAGATCATTTTGAGCAATCTATGGCCGCTTTGGAGCAAATTACGCAACTGATCAGCGCTGAGTTTGCCATTCGTCCGTTTATAATGCGGTACCCTAGGAAGACCATGCATAAAATGAAACAATGGTCTAAACACAAAAATCATCATGTGCGCAGGTTATCTTCTGAGGGATGTCGCCCCCGATTGCCCTGGGCAATGGGACTCCCCGCTTTCAAGAAAGATCCATCTGCAATTCTGTCCATTTTAGAAAATTTGAGGAAGGACAAATCAGAGTATGTGAGGCGAAGTGTTGCCAACAATCTGAATGACATTGCAAAAGATCACCCACAGCTCGTTTTGAAAATAGCGAAACAATGGAAAGATATTAGTCCTGAGACCAATTGGATACTAAAACACGGTAGCCGAACACTCTTAAAACAAGGACTAAATCAGGCGCTTGATTTTCATGGGTTCAATCCCAAATTGAAAACCCAGGTTTCATTACTTAAAATGAATGGCAAAAAAATAAAAATTGGCCAATCAGGTGAGTTCTCTTTTAAGGTTGCCAATCAGGAAAGAAAGAAAGTGCAACTGAGAATAGAATATGCTGTTACTTTTCTTACCTCAACCGGAAAACTTTCAAGAAAAGTATTCAAAGTATGTGAAAAGGCGTTTCTTCCCCATGAAAAAATAAATTTTGTGCGCAAACAACGCTTCACTGATTTTACCACCCGAAAGCACTTTCTTGGCAAGCACAAACTGGAAGTGATTATTAATGGAAAGTCTAAATCAACCCTTGATTTTCAGCTTATCAAGTAACCTAAAAATTGACTTAAGATCAATCCTACTTCAGGGCTCACACCAATGAATCAACGATTCAGAACAGTTATTTTTTAACTCATTACTCAGCGGTCATCATTTCTTAATCGGGTTTTTACCTTACCCTCAACAAAACCCCATTTGCGTTATGATCCATAATCATATTCTCCTTGCTTTTAGAAATATCACTAAACACAAATTATTTTCTTTAATCAATATTGCTGGTTTAAGCCTTGGCCTTACAGCAGCTATCATATTATTTCTCTTCGCAAAGTATCAACTTACCTATGATCAGTTTCATACTAAGTCAGATGACTTATTTATTGTATACAAAGAACGAATAACCCCAACAGGTATACAACCCACTTATGATACATGGCACCCTCTACTAAGTCAACTCAAAGCCGACTTTCCTGAAGTAAAAAATGGAACTCGCATTTCTGAATCTGGTGTTATGGTGGAAGCAAATGGTAACAGATTCAACGAGTCATGCTATTATGTAGATCCAGCATACTTTGATGTATTTGATTTTCCACTTTCTTTAGGCGACAACAGTAACCCATTACCGTCTAACAATTCCGTTATCATTTCAGGAAATTTGGCCAAAAAATACTTTGGGGATGACAACCCAATTGGAAAAGCGCTTGTTATAAATTTTGAACAACTGTACACCGTATCAGGGGTACTGCAAGAATATCCCCAAAATTCTTCTATTGCTTCAGAACTTATATTTCCAATAAAAAGCCAATCAGATTATGCAGATTGGGAAAACGATTGGGGGTCATCTTCTCTATTCACCGTCATTCAACTTGATAAAACAGCTTCTGCAAATGAACTCTCTTCAAAATTTCCTTCCCTAATCAAGCAACTTTGGAATGAAGAGGTTCAAAAGCGCACCAATTTGAAACTCCTCCCCATTGCAGCCACATTTGAAACTTTCGTTGGAGATCCAAAGGATGTATACATTCTATTAGTGGTAGGAATCGGACTTGTGCTTATCGTAACCATCAATTTTATCAACTTATCAACTGCACGTACACTGGATCGGTCAAAAGAAGTAAGCATGCGAAAAGTATTTGGCGCACAACGTAGTCAATTGATTCAGCAGTTCCTTTACGAATCTGTATTGATGAGTCTGATGGCACTTGCAATCTCCATAGTTGCTGCTAAAATTCTTTTGCCCGTCATCAACCAACATTTCGAACTCCATCTGTATCTCAGTTTGAGCAGCCCATTAGTTTATTTGTCGTTGTTTCTTGTCAGTATGATATTGGGCCTTCTTGCTGGTATCATCCCCTCATCTATTTTATCCGGATTACAAATTCAGCGTGGGCTTAAATCCTTCACCAGCGACAGGGCAATGATGAGAAATGTGCTCGTCACCTTTCAATTCGGTCTTTCCATAGTGCTGCTTATCTCTGTAATTATGATTGGGAAGCAAATCAATTTTATGAAAACCGCTGACATGGGATATCAAGCAGAAAATCAGCTGATCATCCCCGTCTCTGTCAATGATTTTGCGGAAGTAGATGTTGCACAGCAGCGACTCGAAAGTTTTAAACAAATCATTGCAGATCATTCAGCAGTAAAAAACATTTCCTCTTCCAGGCATGTTCCACTAAACTGGTCGGGATCAAATGTGTTTGTAAGACCCGAAGGGTGGGAGGATGAACCCTTGCGCATGAGATACACTTATCACGATGCCGACTTCCTGTCTACTTATCAAATTCCAGTGCTCGAAGGCCCAGGATTTAAAGATGATTCCTTTGGTGACCAACGAGAGTCAGTAATGATAACTGAGGCAACGATGAGGGCATTTGGATGGAGTAGCATCGCTGATAAAAACATTTTAATTGGAAGTCAAAAAATTGAAGTAGTTGGACTTATTAAGAATTTCAATTTTGAAACAGTTCAAAACGAAATTGCCCCTACGCTTCACTTTCATCGTACACCATCTAACCAAACTCACCGATACATTACTGTAAATATTTCAGATGGTAATAAAGAAGAGGTTGTGGCTTTTATAAAAGCCAAATGGTCGATGTTGGATGCATCCGAAACCTTACCATTCAATTACTATTTCTTAGATGAGACCATTGACAGAGTCTACCAAAACGAGAATCAGCTGTTCGCTATGATTAAAGCATTTGCATTTATCATTCTTGCAGTTGCCTGCATGGGATTATATGGCTTGTCCTCATTCACTCTTGAGAGAAAGAAGAAAGAAATAGGAATTAGAAAAGTGTTGGGTGCCTCAGTGGTAAGGATTGCTATAATGTTTTTTCAGAGATATCTTTTCTTGCTCCTTATCGGTTTTGCTTTTGCCATACCCATTTCAATTCACCTCATGAAAGAATGGCTGTCGGGTTATGCAAAGCACACATCAATAACAATCGATGTATACATGATTTCACTTTTTACAATCATCTTAATTTCAATGCTGACGGTAGCCTCAAAAATTTTACATGTGGCAACCCGAAATCCTGCAACAGTAATCAGAGAAGACAACTAGATTATAAGAATCGGATTCCAACTTTACCACCCCACCACATTTTCAATTCATTGCCACTGGAAAAACTGTGGCTTTTGATAATTGAAGGGGTAAAGTCCGTGAACAGAGTAGGGTTCTCAGTATAGGATGGATCAGAAAGATATCCATTGAGCGTAGCGCCAGCAGTAATAGAAAACTTCTTGGCCACCTGGAAATCAAATCCTAAGTAGATTTTATTGAGAAGGCTAAATGAATTCGTAAAGCTGCCTTTATTCACATGGCTTGATGTTAGATCGACATTCAGATACAGCCACTTCGTAAGCTTAGGGGCGGTTCCTACTCCATATCCAAACATCCAAATATTTTCCTGATCAGGAGTTAAGGAACCTTGGCTGGTAGATCCATCAAAGCTTTCCGGCTTCACGCCTGCTTGTAAGATGTTATAAAACTGCCTTACGCCAGTTCTAAAAGCAGCGTTGATGTAAAAAATTTCATCAGCTGAAAATTCGATCTTATGATAGCCTTTACTTACAATACTCATTAGCCCCAGCGGAACCCCTCTGATGCTGTCAGCATAATTAATAAGTCCGATTTGTCCTCCATGAATATTGTGTGCGTAGTTGACGAGGCCTGCGATCTGAGTTCCTTGCATTTGATGAGTTGCCACATTAAATAACCCTGCTATCTGCGCCCCTTTATAATAACTTGGTTGAATATTAAAGAGACCTGCTATCTGCGCCCCCTCTGAAGCTCGTCCGTTTAAATTGAACAAGCCGGCAAACTGACCAGCGTTTACAGAGTCAAGGTTGGCATTAAACAATCCAGCAAACTGACCCCCTTCCACTTTTTTTCGCGTCAAATTCCCCAGACCGGCAAATTGACCTCCGTTGGTACGACCACCAACCGTATTAAACAAACCAGCAAATTGCCCATAGCTTACATCACCTCTATCAATATTAAAAAGGCCTCCGAACTCTGCCTTGGTGGTTCCCATTGAATATCCACCCAATATGTTTAATGAGTATCCATTAATTACGTTTCCACTGAGTTTATGATTGGTACCTACAAATGGCACGAATGAAACTTGAAAATCACGATAAATAGGATCTTTAATGTTTTTAACATTCACATCCCCGCGTTTTTTAGAGAATATGTTTTTAGAAAAAATTTCCTCTTGTAAAAATTCGCGAAAAGTCCTTTTGGAAGGCACAGGCTCTTGACGCACCACCGGTGGGTGTACGGCTATTGGACCGGTTTGAACCTCAACAGTATCTTGAACAGGTGGCGCCAGAGCGATGACAGGGTTTTCAGGAAGCATCAACATATTGATGAATTGCACATCAGACTTTAACACAATCAATGTGTCTAAGTAGGAGCGCTTGCTGAAATGTAACTCTGCCTCCTGATCGGGATTATCAAGGGTGATTTTGAAAAAACCGAATTGATCAGAAATTGTTGCTGTTAATGATTTCCTGTTGTAAACACTTACCTCCCCTATCTTTTCTCCTGTGTCGCTGTTGCTCACGTATCCTGTTATGGTCACAGTATTATTTACAATTTCCTTTTTTGTTGGAGCTGGTGCTTTGGTAAGAATAATATAGTTCCCCTTCCCCTTCGCCAAAATTGACTCTCCAAAAAATCCATTCAGTACTTCCCTCACCGATTTATCAGAATACTCACTACTTACTACATGATTGGAATTGAGAATAGATGGGCTATATGAAAAAGTAAAGTCTCCGGCTTGTGAAAGACGACTTAAAGCAGATTCTATTTGTATCCCTTGAAACGTAATTGAAACTTTGCGCTCCAATGGCGGAGCGTTTTGACTCCAACCCATGGTGTATGAAAAAGATAAGAAGGATAAGGCGAGTAGAATTTTTTTCATATTATCAATTTCCACAACCATTACCATTTAATACATAGTCCTCACCTTCTTTGGTTACGGTTAACCTCAATGTCTCCGCAATAATTTCCACTATGTCTTCCAACTTTTCATTCTTGAATGCTACATTCAACCGACAATTTTTAATGGCATCGTTTGAAAGTCTAATTTGACCTTCATAAACTGAATTCAAATCATTAACGATAGTCTCCAAATCAGCATTTCTAAAACTAAATATCCCGGTCTTGTACGCCAGGCGGTTGGTATCGGTCTTAAGTAGTCTTGCAAAAGATTTATTCGCTTTATGATATACCCCTGTTTCTCCAGCTACCAGATTTAGTCCTGTATCTTTAAGCGTGTAAAAAGCTACTTCACCCGTTTCAACATAAACTTCTATTGTAGGGCTATCAGGAAAGGCACTTACGTTAAATGTAGTACCAATGTCTTCAATGATTACCTCATTGGTTTCAATAATAAATGGCTTATCCTCCTGATGTTTAACATCGAAAAATGCCTCCCCTTCCAACTTTACTTTCCGCTGATTGCTATTAGTGTTGTAAGCATACTTAAGTGTACTGCTCTTGTTAAGAACTGCCAAACTTCCATCTGGCAGAGTATCTCTTACTATTTCTTTTTGAGCAACAATGGTAATAACCTGATCTGGGACGTTCATCCATTGATATACAAAGTAACTTACACCTGCAGTCACAAGCAGAGCAGCTGCAACACGAAGTGCATTCCAATATGGAGAGAACTGAATTGTCTTTGCTCGTGGTTTGGCCAATTTGGACTTCACACGAAGCCATGCCTTATCAGTATCAAATACCTGCGTATCCTTAACTAATCTTGCTCGCTCAAAAATCAGTTTGAATTGGTTGAATCGGTTTTTATTCGAATCATCAATAGCAATCCAGCCCTCAACCTGAGTGCGCTCGTGCTCTGAAGCCTCCCCGGAAAGGTACTTTCCAATTAAATCGTCAATATGGTCAAACTCTTCTTTCAATTCACAAACCCATTCATGAGTATAATGAGTATAGGCAAATACTCTTTAAGCTCTTGTCTCATTATTTTTAATGCCTTACCAATTTGATTCTCCACCGTCTTGATGGAAATATTAAGCTGTTCAGCTATCTCTGCATACTTCAATTCTTCAAAGCGGCTCATTTTAAACACGAGCCGGCATTGTTCCGGAAGCACCATAAGTGCATCCCCAATTTTTTGATCTAACTCTGAGGAAATTACCGACTGAGAAACGGACTCATGACTAACATCAGAAATAAAGAGTGATTCCTCAGCGTGTTTCTTTTTTACTTTCGCATGCTTTATTGCATTAAGGCAGCTGTTGCGAACAGCTCTATAGAGATAGGATTTTAGTGAAGTTTCAATGGTAATCCCGTCTTTCTTTTCCCACACCGTGATAAAAGTTGCCTGAACCACCTCTTCCGCTTCATCCCGATCCAGCAAAAAAGTATAGGCGTAATTACACAGTGGCTGATAATGTGACTTGAAAATCATCTCAAAAGCGGTTTCGTCCCCTTCTTTAAATGCCTTAAAACGGTCGATTTCCGCTATTTCCACTGAGTAAGATTGGTTACTAGCGCAATTTACGTTTTTGGGGCATTTAGGTTTACGACAACTCAAAAAGATAATACCCCTACGTCAGGTAGGTTCGATTTCCAAACCCGATAAATAAAAAATCCGAGGGCCAAAGAAGGGTAAAACCACAACCTCTGCCATCGGATTGAATCATAAATAGATTTTTCTATCTAAGGCATGACATTCTCAAATTGATAAACCTTGGGGAGGTCGCTATTTTCATTGACACTCACTTTCAGGTCATTGATCAACCCATTCCTGATATCATAAACCCATCCATGAATATAGGGGCTCTTCGATTTATTCCATGAGTTCTGAATGATCGATGTTTTAGCCAAATCATAAACCTGCTCGATAACATTAAGCTCGATGAATCTATTCTCCCGCTCAGCTTCATCCTGGATACCTTCCAGCTCATTTTGATGAAATCTATAAACATCTTTAATGTGCCTGATCCAGTTATCAATAAGTCCAAACTGCTGATTGCTCATTGCAGCCTTTACTCCTCCACACCCGTAGTGCCCACACACAATCACATGCTGAACCTTCAATACATTAACTGCATAGTCCAGCACACTCAACATATTCATATCAGTATGCACGACCATATTAGCAATATTGCGGTGCACAAATACCTCCCCTGGAGGCGCACCTATTATTTCGTTGGCAGGCACCCTGCTATCTGCACACCCTATCCATAACACTGGTGGTTTTTGGCCTCCAGCCAATTTGCTAAAATATTCGGGATCTTTTTCGATCATCGCCCCTACCCACTCCTTATTCTTTTGCAACAATTTATTGTACAGTTCCATTTAGTTTAGTTCGTTTGTTTTGTTAGCTACTAATTCTTCCATTCCATTAGAATCCTTCTTGCTTAGGTTTTTAGTCAACCATTCAGTTGCCTTTTCAAAATCCACGAAGCAGTGAGATTCGGGTACGAGGTCTGGAATTATTCCTAATTTTTTGAATTGCTCTTTTACATTTTCGCGAAGCCCACTGAACAGTACCCAAGTATTCTTACTGTTTAATTCGCTGATAACATCCATCAATGCATACATTCCTGATTGGTCAGCAAACGAAAGATGCTTGAATCTGAATACAACTGCCTTCATATTTGGGTTCTTACTATACTGTTCCTGGAATTTTGATGAAAAACCAAAGAAAAGCGGCCCATGAAATTCCTGAATGAATACCCGATCTGCATGATGACTTTCGTTTACCTCTTTTAATTCGTCATCACTATCAGGGTGGTCATTGGCAGGGTCTATAGTGCTGGCCTCATGCCCTTGTTCTGCCGAGCGTTTCACAAAGAATAGCGCTGACAAAACCAGTCCTATTCCTACAGCCCACAACAGATCAACAAAAACAGTCATAGCAACTACCACAACTTTAACCATCGCATCTGCCTTAGGCACCTTCATTATATCACCAAGCCCTTTGTAATCAATAATACCGATACCCACCGTAATTAGAATTCCTGCTAAAACTGACAATGGAATCTCTGCGGCATATCTTCCTAGGCCTAAAAGAACGATTAATAAAAATACTCCGTGGATTACTCCTGAGATTCTAGTTCTACCTCCTGACCTTACATTCACTACTGTTCTCATCGTTGCTCCTGCGCCTGGGATACCACCAATCAAAGCAGCTACCATATTACCAAGTCCCTGCCCGATCAACTCTCTGTTGCTATCGTGCTTTGTCTTTGTAATGTTATCAGCCACAACTGATGTAAGGAGTGAATCAATCGATCCCAATGCCGCAAGTGTAATAGCTGGCACCAATATCATTCCTATCATTGAAAGATCAATCCCGGTGAAAATTCCAAAATTGAGATGAGGTAAGCCC
>JBATLM010000265.1:0-25948 GCA_049289315.1 Cyclobacteriaceae bacterium | reverse complement strand
CTGATGTTCTCTTGCTGTTGGAAGAAAACTCTTTTTGCTACTTTATCTTTGAGAATTTTAGGCATATCCCTCATCTCTTCAGCTTTGTTGAATTGTCCCAGCTTAATTGCCTTTATAATTTTTTGTTGCGTATCGGGATTCTTTTTCTGCTCCTGATTAATGGTTTTGTTTCTCACCATTTCTATAAAGTAGCTGTATTTTTCAGGCTCAAATACTTTATTGTTAATCATTAAGTCATGAGCAATGATAGTATTCTCAACAAAACCTGGGCTTTCCCCAATTATTTCGGCAATTCTATCATAGTTATAATTGTGATCTACATTCATTCTTTTCAAATACGCGGCTTTCTCAAAAGTATCCCATTGTTTTTTACCCTTTATATGCCAAGTACCTAAGATTACGAATATTTCCTCTGTGGAAGTGTTGTCAGGGATTACTTTGGCTTTAATGTATGACCATTTTAGCATTTCATTTTCGTCACCAGCCTTTTCAGCTTTTTCATAAAGCATCCTGTATGCGCAAAGTCTTGAATTACCTTCTAGAACAATATCTCCCTTTACTAAAATTTCATCTATAAGCCCTCCATTCATCTTTATATCTTGGAGTAACTCTTTTACGTGTTCTTCATTACGCAATAGATTTTCTATATCCTCATCCCTAACTATTTTGTTGCCATATTTTTTTTTAATTGCGGAGTTGACTCTTGGATTTTCTGTCCAGAATTTAAGTTTTGCTATATCCATATCCTCAATCCGTACAGGGATATTTCTTTTGAGGACAGCTATTGAATTTTTGTTATTGGCCATGACTGTATGGGTTCAAATATCTTAAGAGATCACTCCTAGTTAACGTCTCTGTGAAATTTATGCTCTTGGAAGTGCCTTGGACAAAATCCGCCAAGTAATGTTTACGACTTAATATTTCGTCAACATAAATGTCTATACTATCTCGTGTTATTAGTTTGAAAATATTGCACTCTTTAGTTTGAGAAATTCGATGAATTCTGTCTTGAGATTGTAAATAGTCGACAAGGTTAAAATTCCTATCTAAATATATTGCATTGTTAGCAACAGTCAGAGTCAACCCTTCTCTTGCAGCGGCAGGATTTGCTATAAGAATCCTGCAATCTCTATCCTTCTTGAATCTATCTAGATTCTTATTCCTTTGATCAATTGACAACTCCCCGAATATGGTACGCGTTCCAAATTTTCCATAAAGCTTGCTTAAAGCCTTTATGTTACCGACAAAGGAAGACCATATTATTACTTTTTCACCTTCATTGATTATTTTATTTAAAATTTCATCAATTGCATGAAACTTTGCGGGTACTTCATTATACGAGTTATCGATTAATTTTGGATTACTTGATATCTGAATTAAGCGTAATAGTTTCTTAAGTATCTCGCTGGACTCGTCAATTACATTCTCACCATCCATATTCTGAACCTCTAAATATAGATCTCGATTTAAATCGTGATACATTTGTTTTTGCAAACCAGTCAGCTCGACATATTTGTCAATAAATTTTTTTTCTGGAAGTTCGAGGACATCGTTTTTTTTTCGTCTAATAGAATTATTTCCAATAAGTAGACTTAATTCTGAATACTTTTTCTTGTTTAGGAATGTCTCCGTTGAAGAGGGGTCAAATGAGTATGTGGATTTGAAAGCAGCAAAGGATGAGCCAAGCAATTTCCCATTGTCTAGAAAGAAGAATTGGGACCACAAGTCCTCTGGCTTATTTGCTATTGGAGTTCCAGATATTATTATTTTTTTAGCTGCAAACTTTGAGAGTTGTAAAATTGATTGCGATGCTAGTGATTCCGGATTTTTTATAGCATGAGATTCATCTAATACTATCGCAAGTTTTCTGACTTTAAGGAACATTTTAATTCTCTCAAGCTCCTTTCTAACACTTTCATAGTTTAATAAATAGAAATGGGCAAAACCCATAAATTTAATACCTCTTTCTCTTGCTGTTCCTCTTAAGACAATTGACTTGAGGAAACTGTGAGTTTCGATTTCTTCTTGCCAGTTGTGAATCAAATTTTTTTTGCAAATAATTAAAGCACCATTAATATGTCCGCTACTTATATTATTGCAAATGCTCTCAATAACTATTTTGGTTTTCCCTAATCCTTGTTCGTCAAATAATGCAACTTCATCTTTTTTCTCTACGTAGTTAATGGCTTCCACTTGGTGAGTAAAAGGCTTGGTTCGTGGAGAGAAATTAAAATTGAATGATTTACTCATAGCTTGGTAGCAATTGTTCAGGGATTGTCATTATGTTAATTTGAGTATCTATTACAATACCAATTCTATCTAGGGTATTGCATAAGTCTTTTACAGCTTCCTGCGGGATACCTATTACTAGTATACTTTCTGGGTTTTGCCTTACGATTTTAGCGAAATCGTGAAATTGCTTTGTAGTCCGTTTGCTCTTTAGATCAGCCCTTGTTTTAGCTTCTCCAATTGCAATTGAATTATTAGGACCCAAAGCATATACATCAGGTCGATGACTAGTTAGTTTTGGTGGAAGGTCTGGTTTTTGAATTGTTACATCAGTGTGATCACCTTCCATATACTTAATCACAAATCCTAACCTTTGAATTTTCCCCGCAACGTAAGAAACAATTGTATCATGAACTTTGGCCATGACTACTAGTTATGTATTAGATTGAAAATTTTGGTGCTCCACTTAACTAAATCTGCCAGCATTCTTTTTTTTTCCCCTTCTTGATCATTTGAAATCTCCTCGAGTTGCCATGCTTGCATTTCCTTTAGCCGGTCAATTACCCGTTCAATATCTCGATATAATGGATTGGTTAAATCTGGTTTTCTATATGCTAATATTTCCATGGATGACTCAAATCCTTCCGACAAAAATTTGTCTCTGGCAAAATCATCATCAATTATATCTTTTAATTTCCTGACATCTTGACCTGTAGGAATCTTGTTTCGGTCGCCTACCCACTCACAGAAGTTGTAATCTGCTAGGTTGTTCTTTGACATTGTCCTTTTTAACTTATTGTCTTTAACATATTCTACAAAGTAACTGAACTTGCCAATCTCAAATGGGTCAGGATGACTTGGTAAGTATTGGTTACTCATCATTTTGAATGCTTCTATATTTTGTTCTATTTCTCTTTTTGTAAGTTTTGTTTGTTTTTCAATTTTTGAAATTGGCCAAAGGTCTTCATTAGAGAGCTTAAATAAATACTTAGCTTTTTCGTAGGCGTCCCAATCATTGGTTCCTCTCAAATGGGCTTGAAGTCTTATGTAGTTCTTTTCTTCATCACGAGTTCCCTGAGGAAGTACGTAGCATATTATTTTTCCCCAATGCGATTCATTTGGCTCAATTTTTCTAAGGTCTTGGTATATTGATAACCGAGAATTCCCTTCTATTACTTTGTATTTACCATTAGGAAAATTTTCAACCCAAATAGGATTAAGAATTCCTTTATTATTATGAATTGAATCTTTTAGTTTGGAGTAGGCTTCAGGACTTTTGTTCTTAATTGCGTACTTAATTTCCTCCTGCGTCAATGTATTCTTTGGCTGGTTGTCTTTAAATAGGCCAATCCTTGGATTATCCTCATCAGCTAGCAGATCGCTAATTTCAATTTTATGAACCTTAAGGATAATCAGTTTGCCATCAATTGGTAATTCGAGGTCATTCATTATTGGATCGTTATAATTTCAAGCTAAACTGGTAGGCCTGCAATAGGAATTATCATCCAGCTAATTAAAAGTAGATATTTTTAATATGAGTGCCAAGTTGTGCTTAGATAAAGCCTAGGGGTGTATTGGAATAACCTGTTTTACAGTCAATTTATATGGTTTTTCACATAAATTGGCTCCATCCCAATGGTATCATGGTACCACTCACCTAGAGGTTTGATACCATGATACTTGATACTAGATACTAGATGGTATTTTTGCGCCTTATGGATTCTATTTCAGAACTTCAATTGGATTACTCAATTTATACCCTTCTGAAGTTTCATGAATTAGCCCTAGCTCTTTCATTGTACAGTGTACTCTTTTGGCTGTTGGAGTGCTCTTGCCGCTTATTTCACAATATTCCTCTACAAATTTTCCGTATGTGACTTGTTTATCCTTAAATATTGTCTGTGCAATTTCAACCAGTACATTATACTTTTCTTCATTTTTTTCTACAGTCTGATTACCAATGTCGACAGTAGGTTTCAAGCTCCCAGTATTAGTGAATAATAATGTCTCCTCAGAGAAATTAAGTATCATAGAGTTCTGCTTAAATTTCTTCGAAGTGTAGTTGCCTTTAACAATGGACAAGTATCTGGTATTTCCTTCGCCTTCTGAAAGGAATAGTGCAACCCTTACTTTCTGTACTAATCCTGATCCTCCTTGAATGTGCTCCTGACCTGGAGCCTGCCTATAAGCCGCCTTATTAATATGATGGATAAATAGTATTAGGCAGCTGTTGGCTTTGGCAATTTTAGAATAAGGCTGTACGGACTTTCTCATTTGGATATTTCCATTGCTATCAGAGCCATCAAATATGTCACCAAAACTATCTACAATGACTAAATCAGCAGGTGCCTTTTGCAATTCGCTCTTGAGTTTAGAAAGGATTTCTTTGGGGGCCATTCCTTCAGCAAATATGAAACGTAGCCTATCTATTGGATCTTTTGATAATCCCTTTAATTGCTTATCCAATTGATATTGCGTTGCATAGGCATTGTCTTCAGTAGAAATATAAATTGCACTTTTATGTTTGGTGACTAATTTGAAACTTAGGAATTCTTCCAAACCATAAACTATAGCCACACACAGATTTCTACCTAGTTGACTTTTTCCTATATCTGGTTTACCTGCTATAAGCCCAATTCCAGATTCGGCAAGTATTGGGTTAAGTAGATACTTTGGTTCAGTAGCGGCTAATCTCATTAGCTCAACAGCGTTGTAAACTATCTGGTCGCTGGCGTTTGATTCGCAGTCTTCTTTGTTATCTTCGCTGTGAGTTTCACTAGTATTCTTAGGTGGCGTTTCTTCGGACAAGGAGGGGGCGCCATTTTCTTTTGCTTCCATGATCTTTAGTTATTAATTGTTAAACATCAATCCCGATGTTTCTAGATTCGTGCCTAGGTGCGGTTACTTCTCGAATGAGAAATTATGGTGCTGGTTACACGAGGTGAGATGTGGGATTCTAATTTTTTGTTTGGGTTCTTAGCCAATTCAATAAATCTGCCTTAATGAAGACGTATCTATTCCCAATTCTACTTGAGGGAATGATTTGTCTTCTGGAAAGATCGTACATCATTGAGACGCTAATCTGACAGAGCTTTGAAGCTTGAGATAGGTTTAGAGTATCCAAGGCATCAGGTTTTGAATTACTTGACAAGATTAATTCTTCTAGCCTATCAAGCCGAACAGTTAGTTCTTCGAAGGGATTATTCATATTGTTTTACGTTGTTATACAACAAAGTAAAGCATCCGCTAATTGTACTTAGGAGATTTTAATTGAATTAAAGTCCCTTTTTATTTTATCAAAGTACTTTGGATCCGCGCATAGAAGATTCATTGGATAATCTTCCCCAGACTTCTTATTCTTTTTTTCGAACCAATCTTGATAGATAGTGTAATATTGTGCCTTGGAAATATTGAGAAATTCTAAGCAAATACTTTTCATGGTTTTTCTTTTAAGTGCTCCCCGTTTTCTACCAGCTTCCGGCCTTGCCAATGATATCTTTTTCTCTTCCAGCTCTCTGTCCTCGGGAAATTTCATATCCTCGACAAATCCACGCAGAATATTCAACTCCTCCAATAACTTCTCTTTTGGGTATTCTTCCTCTGGATTATCTAATTCTTGAACTGCCAGAATTATTCTATCCACCATATTTTTAAGGAATCGTGCCCGACCCGGCTCTGAATGAGACATTTTGGATGACTTGATTTTTAGTTTCTTTGTCTTCCTCATGAAATATCAAGCTTAATAGTCTCGATAGCCGCTTTCTTTTTATCATTGCCGAACCTTCTCAAATATGCCTCTGTAGTCCTAGTATCACTATGACCAAGTAGTTCCTTAATCTGTTCAATATTTACACCATTGAATTTTAGCTGTGAAGCGAATGTATGACGTGCACTATATGTTGTGAAGGGTTCAATTTCATTAGCATCACATATTAAGGCAATTCGCTTGTTGATGCTTTTTGTAAACGCTTGTGTCCTTTTCTTAACTTCTAATGCGGACCCGGAACGGTCGAAATTTTCAATAACATAAATTGATTTGTTCTGTCTGCCCAGGAAATGCATGAGTTCTTCAGATAGAGGAATTTCTATTGGTGCAGTTCCACTAAGTTTAGTTTTTTGACGTGTGAATACTAAGTGGTCTTTTTTGATGTCTTTCCACTTAAGTTTTAGGATATCTGCCATGTTCATTCCACCAGCATAGAAAGAGATCATGAACACTCTCCTCGCTTCAGCTTGTGCAGGAGTTACCTTCTTAACTTTAAGGAATTCTTGCAGCTGGTCAAATGTAAGTGTACGAGCCTTGTGTGTGCCTACCTTTGAATTGATTCGGTAGTTCCATTCTGGATAACCAGGGAAGTCCTTTCGAATTTGGTTATAGACAACTCTAGTTGCCCGTAGATACATCCCTGAAGTTGATTTTGTCCTGCAAGCACGCTCCAATTTGTGAAGTTGTCCCAACAGCTCGATGGGTTGGAAATCTTCTGAAACTTTCTTCCATTTACTGAGTGCGCATTGGTACGCAATGAAAGTACCAGGTCTTTCCAATTCCAATGTATTCAGGTGTTGTTCGAAATAGCTGAAGAATGATCGGCCTTTATTCTTGTAGATAGCCTCAAATTGCACCCAACTAAATGGTGTTGATATTGCATCTTCAGCCCGTCTTAATTCAGACTTCATTGATTTGCCCAGGTCAGACCTGAAGTTCATTGCATCTTTAAATTCTTTGGGATTGAGGTATAAGTTTTCCAAATGACCTTCAGGACGCATAGCATAATAGCGTCTGTCATCACCTTGATTGACAGCTATCTTCACTGGGGAGCAGCCTTCCGAGTTCTTCTGATAGGTCCAATGTATAATTGATGCCTTTGCCATTGATTAAAGGTTAATTAAAGGTACTAAGTTACCATGAATTATCTATCGTTACTAATAGTATTCCAAATTGGCCTATTAAGAGCCATTATGAATAGTTATCACTACTTGATATAGTACTGGATATAACTGTTAATCAGAGGGTCCTAGGTTCAAGTCCTAGAGGGAGAGCTTTAAATCCCGCACTTGTGCGGGATTTTTTGTTTCTATGTACTTCATATACATTCTCTATTCACCAATTCACGACAAGTATTATCTGGGTTACTCCAATGACCCATATCGTAGATTGATAGAACACAATACGACTACAAACATCACTTTTACTTCTAAGTTTCGCCCATGGAAGTTAGCAGCAGTTTTCAAATGCAATGAGGCTGAATCGGAAGCGATTAGAATTGAAAAATTCATCAAAAAGCAAAAGAGTCGGAAGTTACTTGAAAGACTGTGCCAAGCTGATTTTGTACCCAACGAACAACTGGCCATGCTGGTTAGAGTCCCGCATGTGCGGGATTAATCAGAGGGTCCTAGGTTCAAGTCCTAGAGGGAGAGCTTTAAATCCCGCACTTGTGCGGGATTTTTTGTTTCTATGTATTTCATATACATCCTCTATTCGCCAATTCACGATAAGTATTATGTAGGCTATACTAGTGACCCATATCGTAGATTGGAGGAGCACAATACATCTACCATTCAGACTTTTACTTCCAAATATCGTCCTTGGAAGTTAGCTGCTGTTTTCAAATGCAATGAGGCTGAATCGGAAGCGATTAGAATTGAAAAATTCATCAAAAAGCAAAGTAAGTTAGCACGGTACCTTCCAGTCCTTCCCTAAAGCGATTGTGCCATGTGCTACCCTTTCCACTACTTTCTCCCGGGTGTATTTACAACCAACATCCATGAATTGGTAGTTTACGCCTTCTATGATAAAATTATAATAGCAGATGTTTTTGGCTTTGCTGTTCTTAACGCAAACCAACTCAGGCCGTTTTTCAGTAATAGTTCTGGCACTAAATAAAGAGGCAACGGCAACCAAGACTAAAAAATATTTCATCTTGTATAAGTTTAAAAAATAAGAAGCCCATGCAATTTACAATTACATGGGCTTCAAGAAAAGATTTATTCTGATTAATAGCGATAGTAATCAGGCTTAAATGGCCCTTTAGGAGTTACACCAATATACTTGGCCTGCTCATCGGTGAGTATATCCAGTTCAACACCAATTTTCTTCAAGTGCAAAGCCGCTACTTTCTCATCCAAATGCTTAGGAAGCATGTACACTTTGTTCTCGTACTTATCGGTATTGTTCCACAGCTCTAGTTGAGCCAAAGTTTGGTTACTAAATGAGTTAGACATTACAAATGATGGGTGTCCCATAGCACAACCAAGATTCACTAAACGCCCTTCAGCTAAGAGTATAATCTGATCACCACTATCCAAAGTATAGAGATCTACCTGTGGTTTGATGGTTTCTTTCTTTGCGTTTTTATTCAACCAGGCTACATCAATCTCATTATCGAAATGACCAATGTTACAAACGATGGTTTTGTCTTTCATGCTCTTGAAATGACGATCAACAATGATGTTGAAGTTACCAGTAGTTGTAACTACGATATCAGCTTCTTTCACTGCATCGTCCATTTTCTTTACAGCAAATCCGTCCATGGCAGCTTGCAGCGCACAGATCGGATCAATCTCAGTAACAATTACACGAGCACCTGCTCCACGCAATGAAGCGGCAGAACCCTTACCTACATCTCCGTAACCACCTACAACTGCAACCTTACCAGCAATCATTACATCAGTTGCTCTGCGAATAGCATCAACCAAAGATTCCTTACAACCATATTTGTTGTCAAACTTTGATTTTGTTACTGAGTCGTTAACATTGATGGCTGGAATTGGAAGTGTACCCTTTTCCATTCTTTCCACCAAGCGATGAACTCCAGTAGTAGTCTCTTCAGAAATACCTTTGATAGCAGGTACTAATTCAGGGAAACGATCCAATACCATATTGGTAAGATCACCACCATCATCCAAAATCATGTTCAATGGCTGGCCACTTTCGAATGAATTTAGCGTTTGCTCTATACACCAGTCAAATTCCTGCTCATTCATTCCCTTCCAAGCAAATACAGGTATTCCTGCTTTGGCAATGGCAGCGGCTGCGTGATCTTGTGTAGAGAAAATATTGCAAGACGACCAGGTAACTTCAGCACCTAAAGCCGTTAATGTTTCAATCAAGACAGCAGTCTGAATTGTCATATGCAGGCAACCCGCTATTCGGGCTCCTTTCAAAGGTTGTTTAGGGCCGTATTCCTCACGGATAGCCATTAAACCAGGCATTTCGGCCTCAGCCAAATCCATTTCTTTGCGACCCCAATCGGCCAGATTAATATCTTTTACCTTAAATTTTACTTTTTCCTCAACCATTTTTATGCGTTTTTTGATTGTTTTCCCAATTAAAACACAAAAATACAACAAAGGTTTATAAATACCCACCTGACATTCCGTTGTAAATGCCTAATCTCCTTATCGTTAGCTAGAATTGAACTATTTGAGACATTCTATGTGTTGGTATATCAAAATTTAGATCATGCAAAAGATCACAATAGAGGTAGTCTCAGATGTAGTTTGTCCGTGGTGTTATATAGGAAAACGGAGATTAGAAAAAGCAATTGAACTGCTGAAAGGAGAATATGAATTTGATGTCAGTTACCTGCCCTTTGAACTTAACCCCAACATGCCAAAAGAAGGAAGAAACCAGAAGGAATACCTCACTGAAAAGTTCGGAGGGAATGACAGGTACGAGCAACTAACCAGCAATGTCACTTCGGTAGCAGCTGAAGAAGGGCTTCTCTTTGACTATACCCGACAACAAAATTCCCCAAACACACGAGATGCTCATCGCCTTATCTGGTTGGCCAAGCAAGAGGGAGTGCAAGCTGAAGTAAAGGAAGCTTTGCTTAAAGCCTACTTCAAAAAAGGAATTGATCTCACAAAAAATGAAAATTTGATAGACATCGTTGAGTCAGCAGGACTCAATCGCGACAAAGCAACTGCCTTGATAGCATCCGATGAAGGGCTGGTTGAAGTTGAATACCTGGAACAACTCAATATCCAAAGAGGTGTAACTGGAGTGCCTTTTTATATAGTAAATGGTAAATACGGAATTTCAGGAGCACAACCTTCTCCAAGCTTTGTGAGTGCATTCAAAGACATAAGTGAAAAGGCTTTAACAGAAGCTGATAAATAATTACTTTTTCTTTTTAGGTGCTTCCTCTTTAATCAATTGAGCCTCCTTGATAATAGTGGTCCAAATACTGGTCTGGCCATTATCCATGCGAGCCCAAATAGGTGCAATGATGCCATCGTGCGCTGCGATGTTGGTATAGTCTCCAAAGAATTTATCATCCGTAGGAATAAAAGGAGACTCGCTTATCTTTTCTTCCTTAAACGTATTTCCTCCATCGGATGAATAGGACAAATACACATCCGTGCGGCTATCATCGTAATTTCTACGATCGTAATAAACTATATAAATGTATCCTGTAGTCTGATCGATCGACATCCAAGGAAGGAATTGATGGCTATTGGATGAATCCGCTCCGATTTTCATCGGTGCAGTCCAGTTATCACCATGATTAACAGATCGCATATACCAAACATCAGTATCAGTGTCTCCATTTCTCTGATCTGCCCAAATCAAATGCAGTACACCAACAGATCTTGTAGGGCTATTATCAACTCCTATTACCGGCATCCCGTTGCATCGGCCTAAGCCAGGAATTTCCATATCCCAGCCACCGACATGGTCTCCTATTGCAATATCATTTCTCAGCCATGTTTCTCCATCGTTATAAGACCGATCTAGGTAAATAGTTTCCCCATTTGACCATGTCACAAACATTTTTCCATCTTTGCCAATAGCCGGAACTGCGCCTTCAGCTGTATTGTCCCCATCCACACAATCTCCTGGCAATTGATTGAGTTGGATAGGGTCACTCCATTTTTTTCCATTGGAGGAAGTACTTAACATGATGTTGGATTGACATTCCTTATCCTCAGATCCATACTTGTCAAACTGCGTCCATGTCACAGCAAGGTTTCCCTTTCGTGGATGAATCGCTACCCATGGCTTATCTTGATCTTTTGGCGAGTTATGGCCAATGGATTTTCCCTCGTCCCAACTTGCACCTCCGTCATCCGACTGATGGCTCACTATCCTGTCCAACCAGGCTTCATTACTTCTACCCTCTCCGCTGGGGTCAGATAAATGAAAGAAATGGATTCCTCCTTTTGAATCAGATTCCAGCACAACATCACCATAAACTCCGAAGGGAGATGTTACGGTTGTTGCTTCCCATGTTTCCCCACCGTCTTTTGTGTATTTAATTTGATCGAGGCTGTAAGCAGCAATTACATTTTTAGAATTCCTTTGATTGATTGTAATACTCGGTTCTACCATTGGTTTCCCACTCTCGCCCTCTTCTGATAGTTTAATGTTCTTAAACTGAGCACTTGCAGCAATGTGCCCTAAAACCAAAAAAATCACCAATAGTCTGTTCTCCATTTCTCCAACAATTTTTAAATCAAATACATAGGGTAGCCCCTGTCGTATTCAAATTTAGTCAAAAGGATGAAGTATTCTTTAATAATAAAGAGATGAGAGCGGCTATAAAATCAGGGCAAGATTATTTATTTCAACATTAGTGTCACGCGAGTCATTGTTTCCGCATGATCCTGTCCATGTTTAATATTTCCCTGAATGGCCTCAATCAAGCTATCTGCTTTTTCCTTTGGGTAACCGAATTTAATTGCAAATAGATTACAAAGTTTTGTTTCCTCAGGGTGTATCTCATTATCAATTGTCATCATGTGAACCAAATCATACAATTGATAAAATCTTTCCTTTGGATCTGCAGGAATCTCAAATTTAACACCTCCCGGATTGGTATTAATAGCTTTCAGTTGACTATCTGAAATACCGTTTCTTTTAGCAATTACCTTAAGCAAATCGTATTCGACATCATCAAAGCTACCATCTACTGCAGCCATTTCAATTAAGTTTTTCATATGGCTTTTTACACCCGTTTTTCCTTGGCGAAAAAGATTAAGTATCTCTGAAAAATTCATAGTGTAACCAATTAGCTGTTAAAGGAAGGGTTGATTTAGCACTGTTAATTTACTGAATTATTCAATATTGAAAAGTAGAGATTGTAGAAAGTGGTAGCCGAATCAGCATTTTTAGTTTAAATTTATTATCACCTCTTACTTTTTGTAAACCATAACCATATCTTATGCGCTCAGTTTTCAAATTGATCTTCGGATTCATTCTCCTTTCAGTTCTGATTTCCTGCAACAATGGGGCAATTACCGCAGATTTGGTTATTACAAATGCCACTATTTGGACGGGAAACAAAGAGCAACCCCAGGCCCAGGCAATGGCCATTAAAGGAGACACCTTATTGTATATTGGGTCAAATGATGGTGTAAACAAATACCTATCTGATCAAACGGAAATAATTGATGTACAAGGAGGCTTTATTACACCCGGATTTATTGACAGTCATGTACATTTCTTAACCGGAGGTTTTAATCTCTCCTCTGTTCAGCTGAGAGACGCCCAAACACCTGAGGAGTTTACCAAACGCATCAAAGAATTTGCAGCAACACAAGAACCCGGAACATGGATATTGGGTGGCGATTGGAATCACGAAAATTGGGGAGGCGAACTTCCAACAAAAGAGTGGATTGATCAGTATACGCCAGATCATCCCGTTTGGATAACACGGCTCGATGGACATATGTCTTTGGCCAATACGGCTGCTCTAAATGCAGCAGACATTGAAAATTCCATAAAGGATGTAGCTGGTGGCACCATAGTAAGGGACAAGAAAGGAAACCTTACCGGTGTTTTTAAGGATAGAGCAACGGATGTAATTGATGCCAAAGTCCCTCCGCCATCTGATCAACAAGTTGATAAGGCACTAGAGGCTGCCATGCATCACGTAGCGGCTCAAGGCGTTACCAGTGTACATCACATGGCTGGATATATGGAAGCCCTTGAACGGGCACGCGACAACAATACGCTGATCACTCGAATATATGCGGCAATGTCAGTAAGGCAATGGAGTGAATTAGAGCAAAAAATAAAAAAGGAAGGCCATGGAGATAAGTGGCTAAAAATTGGAGGATTAAAAGGTTTTGTGGACGGATCAATAGGATCTCATACAGCTGCGTTCTTCGATCCCTACACTGATACACCTAATGACTCAGGATTTTTTGTTAACCAAAAAGAAGAACTCTATCAATGGATTTCCTCTGCTGATAAAGTAGACTTACAACTTATTATCCACGCCATAGGTGATAAAGCCATTCATACCTTGCTGGATATTTTTGAACAAGTTGAAAAAGAAAATGGGGTGAAAGACAGGCGATTTAGGATTGAACATGCTCAACATTTTATTCCTGGTGATTTCGATCGACTCGCTCCCCTTGATATTATTCCAAGCGTACAGCCTTACCATGCAATAGATGATGGTCGCTGGGCCGAAAAAATACTTGGCCCCGAAAGAATAAAAACTACGTATGCATTCAGGTCACTATTCGATGCTGGAGTAAAAGTCGCATTTGGTAGTGATTGGTTTGTAGCACCTCCCATACCTCTCGAAGGTATTTACGCAGCAGTAACAAGAAGAACCTTGGACGATCTAAATCCAGATGGATGGGTTCCAGAACAAAAGGTAACTGTAGAAGAGGCTTTGACTGCCTATACCATCAATGGAGCGTATGCATCTTTCGATGAAAAGATCAAAGGGTCTCTTGAGCCTGGCAAATTGGCTGACTTCGTTATCATTGATAGAGACTTAACTAAGATAAAACCGGAGGAAATTAGAGAAGCACAAGTCCTTCAAACATTTGTTGGAGGAAAATCAGTTTTTAAAAAAGAGTAACTAATTTGTTCATGCCAACCAAAGTCTTTACATACGTTTGGGAATATTGTGTTAAGCCAGAACATCAGGATGCCTTCGAGCATGCTTATGGCCCGCATGGCGATTGGATTCAGTTGTTTAAAAAAGGAATGGGGCATGTTGCTACCGAACTACATCAGGATATTAATAATACCAATCGTTTTGTTACTGTAGATTACTGGATAAGTAAAGAAGCCTTCGATAATTTTAAAATCCAATTTCACGAGGAGTTTAAAGCCCTTGATAAACGTTTTGAAGTCTATACAATTTCTGAAAAACACATTGGCGACTTTGAAGCCTATATTGAAAAATATCAAAAAGAATGAAAATTATTTTTATTCAAACAGGAGGAACGATTGACAAGGATTATCCACATACCACCAAAGGGTGGGCCTTTGAATTTGGTGAACCTGCCACAAAGCGAATCCTAGAAAAACTCAATCCTTCATTTGAATATGAGATAGTAACAGCCTTTCAAAAGGATAGTCTTGAAATAACAGATGAGGACAGAAAAAAGTTAGCAGACCTAATAATTGCCCAAACTTGCGATAGAATTATTGTTACGCACGGCACCGACACCATGATTGAAACTGCCTCCTATCTTGATCAGCAAATAAAGAACAAATTGGTTATCATTACTGGAGCTATGCGGCCAGAGCAATTCAGCAATTCGGACGCTCCCATCAACATTGGTTGTGCTATTGCAGGAGTTAATCTTTTAGAAAAAGGCATTTACATTGCCATGCATGGCATCATTAAGTCTCATAGCCACATCAAGCGCAACTTGGACACTGGAAAATATTGTTGATAAGTAAAACTCGTTGTTCGCAGATTTGAGTGACTACGAACAACGAGTTGAAATTATTGACCTATAGCAGCATTAAGCAAAGATTTATCACCAGTCATTTGCCAGTACACCAATGAAACTGGTATCTCCCCGACTCTACTGAACTCATCCATAAATTCTTTCATTACAAAATTTCCATTGCGCTGACGGGCATACTCAGCAATCAGCTTATCAATTTCTAGTTTACCAATTACATAACTCGTTCCATAAGCAGGTTGTTGCAGATAAAAATGCTCTTCGTGTTGAATGGTTCCACCATCAGCAGGTAGCAATCCCCATGGCACCCACTTGGAAGCATATTTTGTTGATTCTTCAAAATCCATTTCCAACCCATGCTGGTATAGACCACCAAGTCCGCGAGCTGCACGTTGCGCCAGCATAATGTAAACCAACTCACGTCCGCGTGGTCTGTTTTTATATAAGCCAGCGTTCATCATCAATTCCTCCATCGCTGTGGCCATTCCCTCAGAACGTGCATCAAAAATGTTGTACAGTGGAGCATGTTTTCTAATCGGGCTTTCATTAGGCTCTTCTCTAATGCGGGCAAGTTCAATCCAATGAAAGAAATGACAGTTGAGAGGCATAGGATCACGGTAATGTACTTCATGAAAAAATCCGCGAATACCTTCTGCAGGTGTGAACGTCATAATCTGCTCGCGCATGGCAGGCTCCATGTAATCCTTGATTGTAATGATTTCCTGTTCTTCATAAAATCTCATTAACTCCTGATGTGCATCCTCCAACATCTTGTCAAATTGTTGCGGGTTGCTGGCCTTTTCTAACTTAGGCAAATTTCTATTTTGATGCTCCTCAAACCTCAAGGCCGCATGAGAACGTTTCAATTCTCGTTCCATCAAAAGCACTTCATCCTCCCATGAGTAAGGGAGCAAGTGTACATTCTTAAGATTCCAGGTATAATTGTCCTTTCCCACTCCGGATGTGCCTGTTTTTGATGGTGCTTGCTCATCTAACCAAACTGCCAATTGATCGGAGGCTTCTTTAGCTTCTAATGCCGCGGCAGCAAGCTCTGGATAATTATCTTTCATTTTTTCAGCAAAAGACGCAAACTCATCGCTTTGCTCACGAATTGATCTTGTTCCCAGCACCCACAAATCTTTTCCATTTCCTGTAAGGTTAACTTTTGCGGTCTCAAACACTTCGGGTGCTTTTTTGAAACGGGTTGTAATATCAGCTGCATCCTCTGCTGATAATGGCTGGGTGTATCTTGGTAGTTCTACAGCTCCAAACATATTTGGTCCTTCTCGCTCAGGTACGTCTGTTGGGTAAGGGTAAAACCAAACATAAAAAGCAGGATCCCGAAACCAAGGTTGTTTCACGCGATGCTCGAAATCCAAGCCATTCATTTCTGCCCAAATCAAATACCATTCCACTTGATGATTGATGGGCCATCCTGTAGTATCAAAACTATTAAGTCTATCCTGCCAGGTGATCAGTTCAGCGTGTTGCTTTTTCATAGCAGTTGAAGAATAATCAGGCACTCCATCAATCATTTCAGGAGATTCAAATTCTCTCCAATCGTTAAAAAACTGAACTAACTCTTCGTAGGTGGATCCTGATTTCAATTTTTCAGTAGGCTGTGGACTGCTACACATTGAAAACAAGGCTGCAAAACACAATGCAGTAAGTAGGTTATAATATTTTGTACTCATAGTTGTTTAGGTATTGGATAAAACTAGGTAAAATTGAGGGAAGCTAAAAAGCCTAAATGGCTAAATGGTATGTACAACAATACCTTGGTTACCTAAAAACTTCGATATGCCTGAAATTAAATTTTTATGGGCCATACTTTTTCTCATTTCCTTTAATGCAACAGCACAAGAGGATACGGATAAATGGGAAACCTTTAGTGGGGACGGCTATCAACTTAACTACCCACAGGATTGGGAGCTCAATGAGTCCTTGCCCAATGCTGAAATGGCTGTCTTAAGTGGACTAACTTCAGCAGATGATAGTTTTCGTGAAAATGTAAATCTGTTAATACAGGATCTGACTGGCACTGATATTGATCTGGAACAATACGTTCAAATATCAGAAAATCAGGTGCACAATGATCTTGTCAATGGAAGAATCTTTTATAGTGATCGTCATAATGTCAAAGGCTCCGAATTTCATATGATTATTTTCAGCGGTAAATTCGGAACATCAAACTTAAAATTACAGCAGCATTATCTAATTAAAGACAATAAAGCTTATGTACTTACATTGACTTGTGCCTATACCGAATTTGACGACTATCAAAAAATTGGCGCAATGATATTAGGAAGTTTTCAATTCAAATAGAGCTATTCAAATGAAATACATTAAACTGAGTTTTATAATACTGAGCTGCCTATTCTTTGTAACGCGTATTGAGGCGCAACGTTACGACCCTAATTTTGTCTTACCTGCAGGTATAGGCATCGCATCACCTGCTATTGCCCCAGAGCAGCCCATCTACTTTTACAGCGAACCTGATTTTGATGCCGCGCCTTATCAGTTTAAACCAACAGATAGTATCACATTCGCTAAAGGTAAACACTACATTGACATAGCAACTGCTCCACCATGGTTGATGCCAGAACATATAAAACTCGACTATGGTATCTTTACCTTCCGCGTTGTTACTTACTCTCAAAATTGGCTGGAGGTGATAGTCAATAATACCAATGGACTTACACGCTGGGTCGACAGGCAAGCATTTGGCTATGTTGAATGGGGCACTTATCTCACTAGTATAGTTGCAGTTGAGATAATTGATGTGAATACAAATCCTATTAGAACTAAAGCACAAGACAATGCAAGCATACTGGCACAAGTACCTGGTGCCCAATTACGACCTATTGCTGTAAAGGGAGACTGGCTGCTAGTGTCTACTGTCGGATTGGCTGATCGAATTGTACCTACCGGATGGGTAAGATGGAAAAAAGACGGGTTACTGTTAGTGATGTATTCGATACTTAGCTAAGGCGATCCATTTCGCTTTACTAAAAAAAGACGATCCTTGTAACCAAAGGCTTATTCAGTAGTTACCAACCTATGTAACATCTGTCTATCGAATATAGCCATGCATAGGTACCATATAATTTTTTTACTAACTGTATTCTCATTTACTCTGTTTGCCCAGCAAGAGATTTATTACTGTCCTCCTTGTCCATTTGATTGCCATAATAAATCTTACAATCAGCCAGGAGTATGCCCCATTTGCGATATGGAGTTAGTAAAACGGACAGAGGTTCAATTCAAAAATTATGAGAAGCAATCCGTTTTAATAAAAAATAATAACATCAATTTAAGTGCAGCCTATTACTCACCAATAAATAATCAAGGTCAACTTGCTGCAGTTGTTATTGTACATGGCTCAGCGGCTAGCACCTACGATGACGTTGCATTCTACACCAATATAGCAACGCAATTAGGTATGTCCGTGCTTGCATTTGACAAGCGTGGAGTTGGCGGATCGAGTGGCAAGTATCAATCTTTTACCGTTGAAGAAAGTATACCCTGGTTTAATTTACTGGCTTCTGACGTACTCGCATGCCTGAATTGGTTGAGAGAGCAACCTGAAATAGATACAACAAAAATTGGTTTACTGGGAGGAAGCCAAGCCGGGTGGATCATGCCTTTGGCCGCATCGAAAGACAAGGAAGTAAAATTCATTATTTCAGGAGAAGGCGTATCTGTTTCAGCAGGGGAAGAAAATTACTTCAGTGAACTCACTGGGGATGGCTCTGATAGCGGTCTTCCTATTTCCCGAGCTGACGAAAAGCTTCGAACTTTCACCGGCCCCAAAGGTTTTGACCCGAGATCGATACTCAAGAATATGGATACTAAAACTTTATGGTTCTTCGGAACGGCTGATCCGGTTATCCCCGTAGATGCATCATTGCGTGAGTTAAAAGAATTAGACAACCCCAATTTTGAAGTAGTGATTTTCCATTATGGTGATCATAACTTCAATAATATAAAAACAGGAGAAAGGTATGATTTGGTTAACTACATTAAACCATGGCTGATCAAGAATGGTGTTTTGTAAATTTAAATAGTCTTTGTAATCAAGCTTCGCTTTAAACTTTTTCTTGCTAACAATGCACTGATAACAGTTAGTACTCCCCCTAAGACCATTGGCGCTCCCGGAAAATAAATCGGGGCATCCACTCTGGTAAAAAAGTAAAATATCTGAGTCATCAGAAGTGGACCGAAAATCATAGTTACGCTCATTAAACTGGTGAGTGCGCCTTGTAACTCACCCTGTTCGTTGGCTGGCACCTGATTAGAAATGATTCCCTGAAGGGCGGGGCCCGCAATACCACCGAGGCAATATGGAATAGTGATCGCAAACATCATCCAACTTTGATTGGCGAATGCATACAGAAAATAACCAAGGGCATACAATGCCAAGCCCATATATACGCTCCTCTCCTGCCCCAGCTTAGGGATAATTATCCTGATCAAACCACCTTGAACGGTAGCAAACACAATTCCCACGACAGCCAACGAAATTCCAATCATCTTTTCATCCCAATTAAATTTTTCGATGGTATAATACGACCAGTTCGTTTGAACCGCATGAGAGGAGATATAAACGAGTACCAATGAAACCACCATGCCCATTATAATCGGGAATCTCTTCAGTGCTCTCAAGGAACCAACAGGGTTGGCTCGCCTCCATTCGAATTTTCGTCTGTTGTCTGATGATAGTGACTCGGGAAGGATAAAAAACCCATAGAGCCAATTAATCAATGTAAGTCCAGCCGCTACGAAAAAAGGAATCCGTGTTCCATAAGCTCCAACCAATCCACCCACCAAGGGACCGATAATAAACCCTAACCCAAACGCAGCACCAATTATTCCGAAATTCTGAGCCCGTTTTTCAGGAGTACTTACATCTGCGATATAGGCAGAGGCAGTTGTAAAACTCGCTCCCATAATTCCGGCCACTATACGTCCGAGAAAAAGCCAGGCGAGCGTGGGAGCGAAAGCCATAAATAAATAATCGATTCCAAAACCAAAAAGGGAAGCCAACAGAATTGGTCTTCTTCCAAACTGATCACTAAGATTTCCTACAATAGGCGCACATATAAACTGCATGAACGCATAAGCAAATAGCAACCAACCACCATAGCTGGATGCCTGCGCCAAAGTGCCTCCTGTAAGTTCTTGAATCAGCTTTGGCATCACCGGGATAATGATTCCAAAACCTATAACATCAATAAGTAGCGTAACGAAAATAAAGCCGAGAGCGGCCTTGCGATGACCTAACATTAAAAACTATTTTGTGCAAAATAGATAAATTAATAGTAGAACAAGGCTGTTCTAGACAGATCGTTAATTACCTTTCACTTATAAATGGAAAAACTAAAAGTATTAGTAGTAGAGGATGAACCCAAGGTTTCCGCTTTTATTAAGACAGGGTTGGAGGAAAACGAATTCGAAGTAGATATTGCATATGATGGTCAGATTGGTGAGAAATTAGCACTCTCAAAAGAATACAATATTATTTTACTAGATATTATTATACCTTATATCAATGGGCTTGAGCTTTGCAAAAAAATAAAGGCCGTAAGACCAGATACACCTATACTTATGTTAACTGCCCTTGGCACTACAGATGATAAGGTGACTGGTTTCGAATCCGGAGCTGACGATTACCTTGTAAAGCCATTTGAATTCAAAGAGCTACTTGTCAGAATTAAGGCACTTACCCGAAGAGCCTTTACTGTTTCTGAAATATCCAACAAATTAAAAGTAGCAGACCTTGAATTAGACCTCAGTAAAAAAGTAGCAATAAGAGGTGGTAAAACAATTGAGTTAACTGCCAAAGAGTATAGCTTATTGGAGTACTTTATGAGAAACAAAGGAAGAGTAGTTTCAAGAATTGACATTTCTGAAAAAGTATGGGACATTAACTTTGATACCGGAACCAACGTAGTGGATGTCTATGTCAATATCTTAAGAAAAAAGATAGACAAAGACTTTCCTAACAAGCTTATTCATACCAGAGTAGGAATGGGTTATATATTCAATAGTGAAGAGTAATGAATATCAGGAATAAACTCACCCTGCTTTTCATTGTAATTGTGGCTGTTATAATCACACTTGCGTCCATCTCGATTTACTATTCCTCTGCAGATTACAGACAGGATGATTTTTACAATCGCTTGATGAACAAAGCCATTAATACTGCTAAACTTTTGATTGAGGTTGAAGAGGTAAATGCATCTCTTTTACGAAGGATTGAACGTGATAACCCCCTTAGTCTTCCGAGGGAAAAGATCATTATTTACAATTTTAAAAACGAAATACTCTTCAGCACAGACGAACAATTTGAAATCAAGATAACAGATCAGCTCTTAGACAATATCCGACTGGATGATGAGGTTCGTTTTAAACAGGCCGATTATGAAATCCTTGGATTTCTTTTCTCTGGCCCTTATGATCGTTTCGTAGTTATAACAGGGGCTGTAGACATTTATGGACTTAATAAACTTCAAAATCTAAGGTTGATTTTGATAATAGTTTTTTGCGCCAGCATATTTGTAGTATCCATTGCTGGATATATCTATGCAGGGCGTGCCCTAAAACCAATTTCAAGAGTTGTTTCCAATGTAAATGATATCTCTATTTCGAGTTTAAATCTTCGTGTTGATGAAGGGAACGGAAAAGACGAAATAGCTCAACTCGCACATACTTTTAATGAAATGCTTAACCGCCTTGAGAGTGCTTTCAAAACTCAGAAGAACTTTATAGCCAATGCCTCTCATGAACTTCGAACACCTCTCACTGCAATTACCGGGCAGCTTGAGGTATTGCTAATGAAGGATAGAACCTCTAATGAATATAAAAGTTCTGTTAGATCAATACTAGAGGATATAAAGAACCTGAACGGCATTGCCAATAAACTTCTTCTTTTAGCTCAAACCAGTAATAAGGATCAAGACAAAGCATTTACAAAACTCAGGGTAGACGAGTTGCTTTGGCAGGTAAGAGAAGAATTGCAAAAACATCACAGTGACTATAAGGTTGAAATAAAATTAAGCGAAGAACTTGACGATAGACACCTTTCAATAGATGGAGATGAGCATTTGATAAAAACTGCGATTGCTAATATTATTGAAAACGCATGCAAGTATTCTGATGATCAAACTGTTTCCATATCCCTTTTGTCCCAAAATAACAAACTTCAAATTTCGTTTAGAGACCATGGAATCGGCATATCAGACAGCGATCTAGAGGTTGTGACAGAACCATTTCAAAGAGGAAAAAATGCTATCAAAACAAGTGGTCATGGAATAGGTCTTTCCCTGGTAGATGCCATTTTAAAAATACACAACGCTACTTTTGAAATTAAATCAACACTAAATAAGGGCACTGAGGTGATAGTAAATATGCCCATTTCAAGCCGAATAGAAGGCTCACCTTCATTTTAATTGCTTTTTAATCCCGCCTTAACCGGGTCCTCATTTGACTCCCGTTCATTCGAGTAAAAATTAAAACAATGACAAAAGCAATTCAAAACCCAAAGATAATAGCAGGTACAGTAACGTTTCTGTTGGCTATTTCACTTGTTGGCCTTATCACTTTTTATGAAGCCAACCAATCACTCGAAAACGGGCTTAACACAGAAAAGTTGAAATCAGAAAAAATGCTTTCTGAAAAACTATTACTTGACAAGGAACTTATCAAGTTAAAACAATCTATTGCTTCTCTACAGGGCAAAAATACCGACCTTGACAAGATGCTCAATAATGCCTCCTCTAAAATTGCCATGAAAGAAAGTGAGTTGAAGAAGATGCAAAAAGAGAATACTTCAATGAAACAGTACAAGCAGCAGTTGGCTGAAGTGGAGAAAATAAAGTCTGACCTAGAAAGTCAACTTACATCTTTAACAAACTCATTGGACGCTTCGAACAACGAGAAAGAGTCACTAAACAAAATGATTGCCAGCCTGCAAGTAAAAAACAAAAACCTGGAAGATGAATTGAGTAAAATGCAGATCGCATCTCTTGATGACATTCGTGTGGAAGCGTTCAAGAAAAATAAACTTACAGTGTCGGCCAAGAAAACTAAAAAACTGAATGTTAACTTCATTATACCCGCTAACACATCAAGTGAAAACCTTCAATTCAAAATCACAGATCCTAAAGGGCAATTACTGACTTCGAACGATGGTACGATAGCAATGATTGAATTAGAAGAAACCCCAATGCTAACTGCCTCAAATGACAATACAGTGTATGTAAGGCAGACCAAACAAGTTAAAATGGAGTACAAACCTAAATCAAAACTAAAATCTGGCATCTACAGAATTGAAATTTTGGATGAGAAAAATGTGTACATGGGTAGTTTACAGGTAAGGTTGAAATAAACTATATTTTTCCCAGTACAGGGACCCCGGATTATTTTCGGGGTCTTTTTTTATTTTATATGGCTCACAAATAATTCAGACACACATTCATTGTCTCCAAATTCGCGCTCAAGAATAGAAACCCCACCCAACACATTTGAAACATTCCTAAATCCATTCATTTTCATTAGGTACGTTGCCCTTGGGCTCCGATGGCTATGGGAGCAATAGACTATTATCTCCTTGTTTTTGTACTCATCTAATTCATTGAGCCTTGAAGGCAACTCGCTAACATTAATATTGATTGCGCCCTTGATATGACCAAACGATGGCACTGAATTATTTTCTCCGGAAAATTCGCCCTGAGAACGTACGTCCAATAGTAAAACGTCCCTATTCTTTTTTACCCTCTCGCACATCTCAGCAAATGTGATGTTATCAAAATCAACAGTTGACTTTTCAACATAGGCCATATTGCAGGAGCTGCAGGTTCCTGGGGAATTGTATTCTCTAAGGTCGCATTCATAACCGCAAGGCGTACATACGTAAACCTTATTCGTAGATTGAGAAAATGTGCTAAATGATGCCAGCAGCATAGCCAAAACAATAATTGCTTTCATTCTATGAGGGATTAATCTAACCAGTCAACATGTATAGGTGTTCCTGTTGCGTTTAATAGTTTGATTTTCTCCACAAAATCTTCTTTCCATTTTAATTTCATGGCTGTTCGAAGTACACATTCAGAATGAAAGTCCTGAGACAGAATCACTAAATCAAAATCTTTAACCAAACGCATCGCTTCTGAGGTATACGCATAATTGTATCTCAGGGTGACGCTCTCAGTAATTTCTTTTTCCAAAATAGTGGCTTTTTCAAGGGCATCCTGCGTGGCTGATCGGTAAGCAACGATTAATCCTCCAACTCCCAGTTTGGTTCCTCCAAAGTAACGCACCACAACCGCCATTACATTGGTTAGATTTTTTGACCGAAGTTGCCCCAGAATAGGGTCACCCGCTGAATGATTGGGTTCACCATCGTCTGATGCACGATAGAGTGATTTATCTGGCCCAATAATCCAGGCAAAACAGTGGTGCCTAGCATCATAAAATTGTTTCTTCAGCTTCTCCAATTGGCTTTTAGCCTCTTCCTCAGACACTACTGGAAATACAAATGACATGAACTTACTCCCTTTTTCCTTATAAAGGCCTTCGCTCATTCCATCCACAGTTAAGTACGAAAATTCACCCATTGACACAGTTAATTACCCAATTCACTCATTTATAGGTTTAAAGACGCATATAGGTGCAACCTATAGAATACATTGGGAGTCTTAAAGACATATTTTGAGATAAAAATCCCTACAAAGGCAATAATTAATTAGTTATGAGAACAATTGCAACGCTGGTACTGGCGCTATTGATGATTTCAAATGTTTCATTGGCGCAGACAAAAGAAACGAGAGAGGTAAGCACATTCAGAGAGATATCTTATCGGGTATCAGGAAACCTTTACTTAAGGCAAGGCAGTCCACAGAAAGTGGTTTTAGAAGGACACGAGGAAACGTTAAGGGAGATAGAAACTAATATGAAGGGAGACCGCTTGATTATAGAGAACCGCGATAACGACCGCTGGTTTTCATGGTTCAATGACACAAATAATAAAATAAATATTTACATCACAGTAGAAAATATTGATGCCATCTACTTAAGTGGGTCGGGTGATTTGTTAGCTGAAACCACTATTAAATCTGAAAACCTGGACTTAAGAATTTCAGGTTCTGGTTCGATGGAACTTCAGGTAGACCTCAATGGGGATTTGGAAGCTAGCGTTTCGGGTTCCGGAGACCTAAGGGTGAAGGGAAATTGCAGAGATTTGGACAGTAGAGTTAGTGGCTCAGGCAAAGTATACATTGCTAATGCAATAGAAGGCACAGCCAGGTTTAGTATGTCGGGATCAGGGAAAGTGCTTGCAGCAGGTAGAGCGAATTTGGTGAAAGCCAGTATTTCAGGGTCTGGAAAACTGTTGGCGCAAGATTTAGTGGCAGAGCGATGTGAGGTAAACATTACAGGTTCTGGCGATGTTGAAATCAATGTAAAAAGTGAGCTAGACGCAAGAATAACAGGGAGTGGAAGCGTTCGTTACAAAGGCAGCCCCAATCATGTAAATAACCATTCCTCAGGGAGTGGTAAGATCAGAAGAATAGAAGGGTAGTTTAGTTAATTTTAAATGCACGCAAAAGAGGCGAATTAGTTTAATTCGCCTTTTTCTATTCATCAAAATGAAGCAACAGTCCTTTTACAATTAAGAACTGAGCGAGGATATAAGTTGCCATGATTACCAACCCTGCTAATTCAAACGATGACAAAAACTTATTGACCGCGATCATCGAATCCGAAATCATAAATAAGATCGCCCCTACAAAAACAAACCAAAAACTAACTGCATTGGTATATCCATAACGAAAAAGCGCCTGCAAGGTCATTACCATTATTACAATAGCATAGATCGTAACAGGTATTTTAAGCGCTCCCAAATGGGCATAAAGTATAGTAATGAGCCCGGTACCCGCTAGCACAATGGGTAAAGAGAACCGGAATTTTTGAATTCCATGTAAACCGGCTCCTTCCTTTTTTTCGATGTGCTGATGGTAAGCCATCACATAACATATATGTGCAATAAGAAACGCAC
>JBATLM010000264.1:0-21975 GCA_049289315.1 Cyclobacteriaceae bacterium | reverse complement strand
ATGGGGATGCTTTTTTTGTGCCCTGGTTTTCTATATACTGAATAATGTAAGCCACTATCACTACAACAAGACATCCAATGATGTTGTAAAGCAGGAAAGCCATCTTGGTAAAGAAGTAGCAATAAAGAATTACCGCTTCAGCAATTATGGCTGCAAAGAATACTGCGTTAGACTTAATATACTTCAGATAGAACGCACTCAAAAATATACCAAGTATAGTTCCATAGAATAGCGACCCAATAATGTTGACAAATTGAATGAGGTTCTCCGCCTGATTGGCGATGGATGCGAACATCATTCCAAAGATAGCCCACCCTGCTGTAAACCATTTGGATGCTTTCACATAGTGATAATCATCAGCGACAGGTTTAATAGATCTCTTATAGATATCAACAGCAGTCGTGGAAGCCAATGCGTTAAGTTCAGAGGAAGTAGAGGCCATCGCAGCGGAAAACACAACTGCCAATAGCAAACCGATCAAGCCGTGTGGTAGGTATGTCATTACAAAAGTAATAAACACATAATCTTTGTCAAGGGTATTAGCACCAGGGATAGCCGCTGAAATTTTCTCCTTTACTTCAGCACGTATTCCTTTCTCTACACCCTGAATTTTTTCAATTGAAGTACGGGTCTGCTCTATCAAGGCTGCGTCATCCTGTCGAATAGCATCGACCATGTTTACTGCTTCTTTTCTTTTTTCTATGAAGACCTCATCATATTCTGATTCCAATGCAGCTATATCTCCAGCGTATTCAGTTTGCATGGCCTTGTCTTTCAAAGACTGATTATGAAAAACAGGAGCCTGATTGAATTGATAAAACACAAACACCAAAATTCCTATATAGAGAATGACGAACTGCATAGGCACTTTCAAGAGGCCGTTAAAGATCAACCCCAATCTACTTTGTGCGATAGAACTGCCGCCAAGGTATCGGCCCACCTGCGACTGATCAGCGCCAAAATAGGATAGAAAAAGAAACAAACCTCCAATCAATCCTGACCAGATATTATATCGATCACTTAAGTCAAATGAAAGATTGATAAGATTGAGTTTTCCCATCTCACCTGCCACCTGAAAAGCTTCAGTAAACGTAATATTATCGGGTAGTTTTGAAAAGGCTGTCCAACCCGCAATAAACATACCCCCCATAATAATAGTGAGCTGATACTTTTGGGTCATACTCACCGCTTTTGTTCCTCCGCTCACTGTATAAATCATTACCAATGTCCCTATAAAAATGGTGGTTATGTTGATGTTCCAATCCAACATGGTGGAGAGAATCAGTGAAGGGGCATAAATCGTAATACCTACCGAAAGACCACGCAACATTAAGAAGAAAAATGCCGCCAGTGAACGCGTCTTTAGGTCAAACCGACTTTCAAGGTATTCATAAGCAGTATATACTTTTAACCGATGGTACAGTGGCACCGCAGTAATACTGAGAATGACCATTGCCAATGGCAGACCAAAATAGAATTGAAGAAAACGCATGCCATCTTCATATGCCTGCCCGGGTGTAGAAAGGAAAGTGATGGCACTTGCCTGTGTTGCCATTATGGACAAACAAACATTCCACCATGGTAAACTTTTGTTTCCAAGGAGGTATCCGTCTATATTTTTACTTCCCCTACTCTTCCAGGTGCCATAAGCAACAATAAGGATTAGCGTGGTAAATAGAATTACCCAGTCAATAGTATTCATCAGAAAGAGTTAGTGATAAAAAGATAAATAAGAATTTGAACAGCCAGTACGATCATTAACAGCCAGTACCAGGCACTCCACCTTGAGAATACTGGGGGTTTTTCTTCTTGTTCTTCTGACATCTATTTTCCGGGTTTAATTTTTTGATTGGTCGGCTTTTGTGTTCTACTCAATGAGACCAAATTAGCAAATAGTTTATAAGCCCCTGGCACACCTTCTGGTAGTTCTCTAAAAAATGACAAACCTGTATACACATAATTTCCTTCACCATATTTGGCAACCAGTAAAGAGCCTTCCATCAGCTCTTCACCAGGATCGTTGGTTGCAATCAGTGCTTCAAATTTTGGATCCCACTTATCAGGAAAGTACAGCCCACGTTCCTGCACCCAACCATCAAAATCTTTTGCCGTGATCCTATTAGGTGCATTAAGTGCTGCATGATCAGGTTTCAAAATTTTCACTTCACTGCCTTCATCTGTTACCCGGTCGCGTGACAGTATGAGCGGATATGGCGAGAATTTATCTTTATCAATTTCCATTCTTGAATTCGTATTGTATTGAACGATCATCGTACCTCCCTTCTTTACATACTCCAATAGATCGGGCATAAAGTATTGAATTCTTTCATTGGTATTCAATGCACGTACACCCAGTACAACTGCATCCAATCTGGCAAGATTTTCAGGCGTTACTTCTTCGTTCTTCATCTCGAAAACTTCATACCCCATATTTCTAAGGGCAGCGGGGATTTGATCACCCGCTCCTTCTATATAGCCTATAACCGCACCTGCCTTCTTTAAATCAATTCGTACTAGCTTTGCTTCAGCAGGTGGTAATAAAGTTTGTATTGGAAAGTGATCGTATGCAATAATTTGCATGGATTGATCCAAAGTTTGTCCGCCTACAATAGCTTTCGCTTTGAGTGTTGAAGTGGTTTCTTCATCAGAAGGAAACACCTTAAAGGAAATGGTTTCTTCATCCCCTCTGTTCGATAGTCCGAACGGTTGCTTTGCTGGCTCAGATCGCCAACCTTTTGGAAGGTCAAGTAAAATATCGCCTATTAATTTTTGGTCCGAATTAGATTTAGCCAAAACCGAAACTGATTTAGGTGTAGCATCACTAAACACCACCACGGACTCTGATAAATTCAAAGACATGGCTGGTACAACTTCAACAGGACGCCAAAGCTCACCTTTTACAGGGTCCGTCCATTTGTAAATCAGTGGAGCATTATAACTCAACAATTCTCCATTCAGTTCAAGCTGAATTTCAAATTGTATTGCTGGATCATTTTCAGGTTTTCCAATTAATGATTTGTCTTTCACTGTAAACAAACCCAGTGAGTGACTTTCCTGCAGCCAGTATGGATCGGAATAATGAGTATTAACTTGAAGTGTTTTCGTTGTTTTAAACTTTAAAGGGTCATTATCAACCAAAGCACTTTCTAAAACAGAATCATAAGACAAAACAGAAGAAGAAATGTTTTTCACTTTTACTGGGAGGTCAGAGCGGTTCACCAACTCAAAAGTACTCTCTACTTCTTCTCCAGGAGCTATAAAATAGTTATCAGCTTTGACTTCCAAATACAATCCAAGGCAATCTTTAATTAACTGATTAACCTCTTCTAGTTTTCTTGTTTTCCAAATTCCATCTTTTAATGCTGATATCTCCTTCTTCGCCTTTAACAGCAAGGGCACGGAAGCTGACGGATTCTCTTCATTGTACTCAGCAATCAATTTTGTGATGACAGGTGCTACCCTACTACCTCCCTCTACTCTTGACCATGAAGTATCTATTGTTTCAAAAATATCTTTTTTGGCGTGGTGACCTTTTACAAATTCAAAAAATTCCATTTCCTCGCCCCGACTTCCTGAAGAGCCAAACCCCTGGCTTTTATGCTGTGTCCTGCTCACCGCTGCCATCTCAGAATAGGATTTACCAAGTAATGTATTGTACACTCCAACATCCATTGCCACTATACCTTGAGTATTTTGATCAATGTCCTTATTCCACCATCTGCCCGTGTTAGTATACAGGCCTTTTACCTGCCATACCCCCAAAGTTGACAACTGATCAGGAAAGGCTGCAGGATTATTAGTCAAGTCAAAAGCTTCCTGCGCCAATACCGCAGATGCGGTATGATGTCCATGGCCTCCTCTACCATCGGGTGGAAATCGCGTAAGGATAATATCCGGTTGAAATTTTCTAATCACCCGAACAACGTCTGACAGTATCTCTTGCTTATTCCAAATTCTAAACGCTTCATCCTCATTCTTTGAGTAACCGAAATCGTTAGCCCTTGTAAAAAATTGATGACCACCATCTACCCTTCTTGCGGCCAGTAATTCCTGTGTCCTAATCAAACCTAATTGATCTCTGATCTCAGGCCCGATCAGGTTTTGGCCACCATCCCCTCTGGTCATAGAAAGGTATCCGGTTGTTGCCAAGCGCTCATTGGAGAGATAGGCGATTGCGCGGGTATTTTCGTCATCAGGATGAGCTGCCACGTACAACACAGTGCCTAAGAAATTGAGTTTCTTTAGGCGTAGTTTTATCTCTGCAGCATTGGGTTGTGAAGCATTTTGTGCAAATGAACTAACAGTGGCACTTAGAATAAAGAGGATAACTATTCTCATCATGAGTTTGAATTGGAATAATTTAGTTTTTAACGGATATAATCTCAAAAGGTAATAAGGATTCTTGTCTTTTAAGGAAATAGTTACACGACTTGCTCCATAGCAAAGTAAGTGGCAATTTAGTAATCAAATTTTTCCTTGTTTCTCACCATTGATTAAAACAGTGCCATCCTCCTCCACAAAAAGGGTGATTCTACTTGTATCCCCTTTCTTAGAAAAAAACACGATATCAAATGCATAAACGGAGATATGATCTTTCAAATCATCGGTGAATCCCATATCGATCACCATTTCATTATTTATAGCAGCTTTGCGTGAGTATAACTTATGCCCCAAATTATTAGTAATCCTCACCCTCTCTTCGATGTCGGAGAGTTTTGTTGGTGTAACCTTTAATTCAGCATAGGGCAATTTACCTGCCGCGAACCCTCCTGGCTTACCATCACCACCTGGTTTCGTACGAAATTCATATTCCAGTTTAAATGTAAACTCATCATTCGGTTTCAGGGGAACCTGATCCTGTACAAGAGAGGAAAGTAGAATTAAAATGAGATACATGTAAAGCCAAGTAAAGCATAAACTTAGCCAAAAAATGCTGACGACCAGAAGGATGTCACTGGCAGTATGGGCTGAATCTTGCTTCCTGCAGTAGTTGCCTAGCGTACATACCGCATCATACGTGACTACTAGCCATATTCTTCCAATTCAAAAAATGGGGAGTCTGATTAAAAAATTCCGATCTTGTCAGAATAAAATACTTCTATTGAATAAAACTGCTACTACACTTAACCAATCATTGGGGTTAAAACTTGCCGTAGTAGTAGTGGTGGGAAACATCCTTGGGTCAGGCATATACAAAAAGGTAGCTCCGATGGCTGCTGAATTGGACTCTGCTTTTTTGGTCTTGATATGCTGGCTGCTAGCGGGAATCGTAACATTGTTTGGAACTTTAAGTAGCATGGAGCTAGCCGGTATGCTTGCTGATACGGGTGGGGAGTTTGTGTATTTCAAACGTATATATAACCGTTTTTTCTCCTTCCTGTATGGCTGGGCTAATCTATCAATTTTAAAAACGGCTACGATTTCTTCACTGGGTTATGTGTTTGCTCAATCGTTAAATGAGATTGTGTCCATTCCACTCGTTTTTTCTTCCCTTCATGATTTTAGTTTGCTCGGTGTATTTTATCCATTTGCCAATTTCAACATTAAACTCGTAGCCATCCTATTAATTCTGCTACTCACTTACATCAATACTTATGGAATCCGCACAGGTATGGGGTTGAGCACTGGGTTGTTGGTGATGATCTTATTGGGAATATTTCTAATTGTCTTTTTTGGGTTGACAAGTAGCAAAAGCGATTTCACCCCTATCGCTCAAGTTCCCTTATTAAAGGATGTTGGTGTAAGTGCAATACTCACTGCTATGTTGGCTGCCTTCTGGGGCTATGAGGGATGGAATTCCGTAGGGTTCATTGCTGGGGAAATAAAAGAGCCGAGGAAAAACATACCTTTGAGTTTGCTTTTTGGGTTGTTAATCGTAATAGCCCTTTACATGCTTGTTAATTTTACCTACCTCACTCTTTTACATATTCACCAGCTTACATTAGTATATGAATCCACCAATCAAATAGCAGCGGTGGAAGCCGTGAAAATCTTTTGGGGAGATAATGGAGGTATTGTTATTTCTACCCTAATTCTAATTACAGTATTGGCCTGTACCCATGCATCGGTTATCAGTTCTTCAAGAATATATTATGCCATGAGTAATATGGGAATGTTCTTTTCTCCGATTGGAACATTGAACAAAAATCGAGTGCCACAAAATTCATTGTGGCTACAGGGAATTTGGTCTTCCCTATTGGTGTTGTCAGGTACTTTTGATCAGCTAACCGATATGCTTGTCTTTGCTGCTTTTATTTTCTATGGGGCTACGGCTTTTGGTGTTTTTGTAATGCGTGTGAAAGAACCGGATACGCCAAGACCCTATAAGACATGGGGGTATCCTGTAATACCTGCACTCTATATCCTTTTTTGTATAGCCCTTATCGGAAATACATTCATCAGTAAACCAAGAGAAGCGATGATAGGAATTTTTCTAGTAGCTACCGGAATCCCCTTTTATTTCTACTTTAGAAAATCCATCAATAAGCACTAAAGACTATTTGGCTCTAACCAAAATCTTCCAACTCAAGCCACCTTGAGGTTTTAGAATCAATAGTATCAGTCAGCACTTTTATCCTTTTAGAACAATTGACCAATTCTTCCGTTTCTAACGCCCCTGAACTAAGTTTTTCAACTAACTCTGCCTTCTCTTTTTCCATCGCCTCAATTTCCTTCTCTAGAAGTTCGTGCTCTTTTTTTTCAGTAAAGGAAATTTTTCTTTTGGCGTCAGTACTAGGAGCTTCTTCTTTTTCTTTAATAGACTTCTTTATTTCAACAGGTGTAGCTTCTTCCTCTTCCTTATATGATTTGTAATCAGAGTAATTTCCATTCATTACTTTGATTTTTCCATCACCTTCGAAAACAAATAATTGATTCACCAAATGATCCATAAAGTAACGATCATGAGAAACCAACACAAGGCACCCCGTAAACTTGTCCAGAAAATCTTCTAAGACATTCAATGTTTCGATATCAAAATCATTTGTAGGTTCATCCAATACCAAAAAGTTCGGATTCGTAATCAGCACCTTCAGCAACTGTAATCTTTTCTTTTCTCCACCACTTAGTTTGCCAATGATGTTGTACTGCTTTTCCGGTGGAAAGAGAAATAACTCTAAGAACGCGGATGCAGAAATCTGAGTGCCATCAGCCAGTGCGATAAACTCTGCGATGCCCTTTACCTCTTCAATTACCCGATGATCTGGATTAAGCTCGGATGCCTCCTGAGTAAAGTATCCTAGCTTCGTAGTTTGGCCTGGTAGTATTTCACCTGAATCCGGTTTTGATTTACCGGTTAATAGATCCAAAAAAGTTGACTTCCCTACCCCGTTGCTTCCCACTATACCAATCCGATCCTTCTTCTTAAAAATATAAGAGAAATCATCGACCATTTTCTTATCTCCGTAAGCTTTGCTCACATTATAAAGCTCAATGATCTTTCCTCCCTGTCTGGTTTTTTGAATGTCCAGCTCCATTCTGTCTTTCTTGAGGTTTTGAGACGCCTTATCCTTTAATTCATGAAAAGCTTCAATTCTATACTTCGCCTTGGTACCTCGTGCCCTTGGCTGCCGCCTCATCCATTCTAATTCTTTTTTGAGTAGGTTTCTTGCTTTCGACACTTCTACTTTCAATATCTCCTCACGCTCTGATTTTTTTTCAAGAAAGTAGGCATAGTTCCCTTTATAGGTATAAAGTTTTCCTTTGTCGAGTTCGATAATGGTATTGGCTACATTATCCAGAAAGTACCTGTCGTGGGTCACCATGATCAAGGTAATGTTCTGACCGGATAAGTAATTCTCTAACCACTCTATCGCTTCAAGATCGAGATGATTGGTAGGCTCATCCATGATGAGGATGCTTGGATCTTGCAGCAGCATTTTTGCCATGAAAATCCGTTTACGTTGTCCGCCAGAAAGCGTAGAGAACTTTTGGTCAAAGTTGGTGATCCCCAGCTTGGAGGTGATTTCATTTACTTTAGAATCGAACTCCCACGCATTCAGCTCTTCCATCTTCTCCAATGCGGCCTGCATATCCTCAGGAGAGGTATCTCCATTGTGAATACATGCCTCATACCGCATTACAGCGGCAGCTACAGCATTACTTTCATCAAACAGAATTTCTTTAATAGAAAGATGTCCCTGAGCTACGGGTTGTTGGGTAAGGTAGCCCAATCGAACGCCATCCCTGAAACTGACTGTGCCAGAATCTGAAGGAATCTCCCCTGTAAGGATTTTGAGAAGGGTGGTTTTGCCCGTTCCATTCTCTCCCACAAGAGCGAACTTTTCACCAGCCGAAATGCCCAGTGTAAGGTCTTTAAATAACCAACGGTCGTTATACGACTTCGATATCTGATCTGCTGATAAATAATTCACGTCTGCTTCAATTGGGCGGCAATTTAGCAGAACAAAGAAGGAAATACAGGATGCCCGATAAAAATCGAGACCCAATTTCTAAATTTAGCAGTTCATGTTTTTCAGTAAGATCTAGAGTGCTCTTGCCTGCCTAAGGTGCAGACAAAGAAAGCAGAGACCTAATTGAAAAACAGACAGGGCAGCGATGGCAAAAAATACTAACATAAACTCATCGTTTTAACTTGAACATGAAATTAAAGTCAAACCATTAAAAATCCTAACATTCAGGTAGTTATGTTATTGTTAACAATGTAAATCACTGATTATGAACATACTAAAAGAGCTACAAAAGGACTTTAATAAATCGACTTGTGATCGAATTGTTGACTTTATAGGTAGTGATCCAAAGCGGTTTTCTCTATTGGTAGACGCCTTTTTGAACAGCGAGTACAGAATTACACAGCGCGCAGCATGGCCACTCAGCTATTCTGTAAAGAAGCACCCCGAATTAATTAAGCCACATTTAAAAAAGATAATCACCAATCTAAAAAAACCTAAAATTCATGATGCTGTAAAGCGGAATACAGTGAGGTTCCTTCAATTCATAGAAATCCCAAAATCACTGCATGGAATCGCGCTAGACAATTGCTTTCAATTACTCCAAGATAAAAAGGAGCCAATAGCCATTAAAGTATTTAGTATGACGGTGTTAGGTAACTTGGCAATGGAGTACCCTGAATTAAAGGGAGAGCTTATCGCTATCATTGAAGACCAAATGCCCTACGGAAGTGCCGGATTTATCTCAAGGGGTAAAAAGGTGCTAAAACAGTTAAAAGCTGATTAGGTGGTGATCGTTCTGGTCAGGGTGCTGATTAATTCATCTGCGTGACACTTTTCTTCAGCAGTAGCCCGCTTTCGATAATTCATGAGGGATAGAATGGCATTTTCTATTTCCTTATTCATGGCCAAGGTAAGCCCCAGGTTAAAATGACTATTAGGAAATTCCGGTTCTATTTCAATTGAGGTCTCATAATGTACTTTTGCTAAAGGAAAATTGCCAATCTCAGCATAAAGGTTGGCCAGGTTGTAATGCGACTCAAAATGCCGTGGTTCCTCTTTTAAAGATAAAGTGAAGCAATCAATCGCTTTACCAAAGTTCTTGGCTTCTGACTCTATAATCCCCAAGTTACAGTAGGCGTCTGCTATGGCATCACCTTCCTGAATCGCTTTTTGATAGAGTCCCTTTGCTTTTGCATCACCCTGCTCATCCATTAGCAAGGCTTCCTCGAAGGAAGAAAGTTGATTGAGTTTTACCAGCTTGCCACCGGTAAACAAATTGAGCTGGCCAGGTTTCTTATCGCTGGTTGTTTTGCGCCTTCTTACAGGCTTAAAGCCAAACTTCTCAGGTGTTTGGATCGGAAATTTAATCACCTTTGCCACGGGTGCAAAGATAAAGGAATTAAGCGAATAACGTGAAGCAGTGTCTAGCTGGCCTTTCGCTTAACTGCTTTTACGGGTTTTGCTTTTTTCTTGGCCTTTTCTTTCGCTACGGTTCCCTTTGCCTTCTCCATCGGTTTCTTTTTGGCCTGATCAATACTGGCTTTAAGGGCAGTCATAATATCTACTACTTCAGGTTCTTCTTCTGTTACGGTCACCACTTCCTTACCCGCAATTTTCGCATCAATGATGTTTTTCAATGCATCATAGTAATGGTCCTTCATTTCTATTTTAGAGAACTTGGTAGTCATTGAATCCACCAATGTCTTAGCTAGCTTAAGTTGCTCTTTGTCAGCATCTTTAACTTCAATCAATTGAGGAACTTCACGCATGCTTCTCACCTCATTGGGATACCTCAATCGGTACATCATAATGCCACCCTCATGTGGATTGATCAACACAGGGGTCTCCCGGTCTCTCAATACCACCTTACCCACTCCAATCTTTCCACTAGCCTTCAAAGTACCACACAGTAATGCATACGCCTTGGCAGCAACATCTCCATCTGGGCCGATAAAATAAGGTGCCTCAAATAGGGTTGGGTGGACTTCATCTGCTTTTACAAAACCTTCTATCTCGATCACCCTTGTGCTCTTCAGCTTCACTTTGCTGAAGTCGTCCGGTTCAACAATTACAAACTGACCAGGTTCGTACTGATAGCCTTTTACAATTTCATCGCTTTTTAAAGGCTTCCCCGTCACCTTGTCCTTTTTCTCATAGCTTACAGGGTTGTGCCCCTCTTTGGACAACAAATTGAAGCTAATTGACCTGCCGGAATCAATGGCATTGTAAATCCTTATTGGGATAGTGACCAGCGAAAATTGAATGTGACCTTTCCAGATGGCTCTCATAATAAAAAATATTTACTTAGTCTAAAAAATTAGATAGAGAGCACTAAGATACTGGTAATGAAGTAGTTTTCAAAACTACATTGCGGTGTTTTTTACTTTGTGAGTTGGGTTAGAATACAGTGGTTGGCACCCAGGAATCCGTTTTTACCTTGGCTCCCATGTCATTCAAGAGGTTGTACAATCCAAAGTAGGTACGGTTAATATACAGTGCATCCTTCACTCCTCTTGCTCTTTTAGAGTTTCTAAATTCTTTCATTGTAGAAATGGATTCACCAAAAGCATACAACTCGGTAAAGTATTGACTACCTGAAAAGTCGAATTCTGGGGTTTGAAATGGTCGCCCAAGAAGCTCTACCAATTCAGTAAACACTTTCTTAAAGAACCTTTTATCCTGCGGTGTGTCATCTTTATAGATAAAATTGAGTTGGTAAAATACGCGTTCTAACCTTGGCGCATCCAATAATATCCCTTTGTCCAATAACTGAAAGTAGGTTTTGTAAAACTCATCAGGAATCACCTTCACACAACCAAAATCAATAATGCCCAATTGTTTATCCTCAGTAATAATAAAATTCCCAGGATGTGGATCCGCATGCAAGGAACGTAACTCATGCATTTGAAAATGATAAAAGTCCCACATGGCTTGTCCCAACTTATCAGCCTCTGTTTTTGAAAATTTCTCAAGCTTCAAGCATTCACCTAGAGGCTTCCCATCCAGCCAATCCATCGTGAGTACTTTGGGGCATGATAGCTCAGGGTAGTAAACAGGGAACCTCAAATTCTTGATTTCATTACACTTTGTAGAGAGTTCTACCGAGCGTTCCAACTCAAGCGTATAATTGGCCTCTTCGATCAAGCGTGACTCCACCTCACCAATAAATTCATCATAATCGGCAGGATTGAGCTTAAACATTTTTAATGCTATAGGTTTCACCATAGCGAGGTCACTCTTTACGGTATCGGCTACCCCTGGATACTGTACCTTTACGGCCAATTCCTTTCCGTTGAGGGTAGCCTTGTGTACCTGACCTATGGAAGCTGCGTTGGTGGCTTGCTGGCTGAAGGTATCAAAAATTTCTCCTGGCTTCTTCTTAAAATATTTTTCAAAGGTCTTATTGACCAGTGGAAACGAAAGTGGTGGCGCACTGTATTGTGCCATTGAGAACTGCTTTTGATAAGCACTCGGTAACATGTTTTTATCCATGCTTAGCATTTGTGCCACTTTTAGCGCACTTCCCTTCAATTCACTCAATGAATTATAAATGTCAGTGGCATTATCCTGGTGAAGTTCATCTTTGGTGAGCGCTGGGTTGACCAGCTTCTTACCATAGTGCTTCAGGTAATTACCCCCTATATTCGCTCCTGTTTTTATAAATTTTGTAGCCCGTTGAACCTTAGAAGTCGGAATACTTTTCTGTTCTTTCATACTAGTTTTTCGCCTGTTGCCATAAAAATTTCCCGAATTCAAAAAAATTATCAACTACGCCTTTTCCCATTAAATCAAACGCCAGGTTAACCGACTTTTCAATGGCCTCATCCGTTTTTTCAAAATCTGCGCTTTCGTCCTTGACCCAAAAGAGGAGAACAAAGTGCATGTGCATCCACAAAAAAGACCCGTATCGTTTATCCAGGTAAGGTCGCTGGGCAATTTCACCCAACTGTTTGCCCTCTTCGATCACTTCACTTGCCCAAGCATCAAATTCTTTTTTGAACTTACGGATAAACGAAGGAGGAGATGAAGACAACTGACGCTTCCTGAGTTGAAAGATGATGAAACTGCGGTCTCCTTTCAAAATTTCTATCCATGTAAAATAAAAGGCCAACGTTTTTTCCCGGGCACTGAAGGTGGCATAGTTACTATCCGATTTCAGTCGATCAATCGTTGATACCGCATATTCTTTCCAAATGGCCTTTTCCAGTGCTTTAAATGATCCATAATACTTATAAAAGTCATCCTCTTTTATACCTATACGCTTACAAAATTTAAAAACCGTAGAGGGCTTCTTTTCATTCTCCAAAATAGAGTTGATGTATTCCTGCCTGATCTTATCTGCACCCACTGTCGTTTTTGCTTTCTTCTTCGTTTTAACACTCTTTTTCATACTTACTTAAACATATAATAGGGCTATAAGTTTCGAAAGTATACCAAATTCTGGGCTTTGACTTGCAGCCTAACGCATCGTATCTTTAGACTATGTTTCGTTTAGTGATATGGATGTTGCTTTTAAGCACTTTGGGCTTTGCACAAGTTCCAGTGAATCAAAAAAAAAGCAGCGACTACATGCATTATTATGAAAAAGCAGAGCAACTACTCAGCGATAGAAAGCATGGAGAAGCACTTATCAATATCAACGAAGCGCTCAACATCAATGCCCTCTACCCAGACTCCTACTATACCCGAGGAGCAATAAGAGAGAAGCTTAACGACAAAGAGGGAGCATTAAGAGATTACACCATCTATCTGGAACTGAAGCCCAACCAATTTGATGCGTTGTTTAGAAAGGCACTTGTCAATTTCGAATTGAGCCGATGGGCTCAGGCTAATGCGGATTTCAGACAGTTACTGCATTTGCCTACAGGCGAAACGACAAGTATCTACTTCAGACAAGGTCAGTTCTCCGAAGGAACCAATCAGGTGTTTACCTCTCAAGGCGCCAACAAGGCACATATCTTCAACTACCTTGGCCTAACAGCTATGGAAATGAATGAATATTCAGGTGCCTTGGTTCACTTTGACTCCGCCCTGACTTACAATCCCAATGCAGCCAATTATTATGTAAACACAGGCAGATGTTACGAGGCCCTTTTGGAATTCGTTAAAGCCAAAAGCGCCTATCAAACTGCCCTTGTCATCAACCCAGATCATAGTGTGGCACAACATAACCTAAGTGTGCTCAATAGAACGCATGGCCAAGCGGGCGAAGCCGAGCAATTGCTGGATGAAGTCATTAATAACAACCCAGATTTACCATTTCCATATGCAGAGCGCGCTTACTATGAAATGAACAACGGAGAGCTAAATAAGGCACTCGTGGATTATAACAAAGCCATTGAACTTTCACCTGATGTTTCAAGCTATTGGTTGAGCCGTGGAATGGTAAGAGAAAAATTAGAAGATTGGAACGGAGCCTATCGCGATTATTCACAATCCATTATACTCAACGAGAAAGATGAAAAAGCTTGGCTGACGCGAGCGAATTTACTTTTTAATCAAAATGACTATAAAGCAGCTGTCAAAGATTATGATGTAGCCATTGTTCTCTATTCATCTTATGCTATTGCCTATTACAACAGAGCGCTTGCCAAAAATAAACTGGGGATGAATGCAAAAGCTTGTGCTGACCTTAAACTTGCACATGCGTTAACATTTGAAGTTCCATCCAAGGTAATAAACAGTATCTGTGGGGTCCAGTAATATTTAACCTAAATCAGGTCTAAGTCTCACAAAAACTGGTTCTCTGAAGTTTTTATCTGGTGTGAATGATGCAAATGTGATTTCAACAAATAATTTTGGTTCCACCCAAATGCTCACTTTTTCATCCAATACTTTGTCAGGCACCGGCTTATCCGTCTCTTTCAGTTTTTTAATCAAATTGAAAATATCTTTAATGGCTGCATCAGTAAACCCAGTTCCCACCTTTCCACGATAGACCAATTTGCCCTTTTCTAGTTCAGCAATGTGCAACCCACCAAAGGCTTTACTCCTGTTCCCTTTGCCTTCATTATACCCAATGATTACACACTCCCTTGTATTCCTAATCTTGACTTTCAACCAAGCATCAGATCGCTTGCCGGGCAAATACCTGCTGGATTTGACTTTGGCCATAATGCCTTCCAAATTATGTTCTCTGGCAGCCTCAAAGAGTGACTGGCCATCTTCTACAAATTCGCTGGTACGGTAAGGTGTATCCTTTTTAAGTGCATCCTTCAGCCATTCCTTTCGCTTCAGCAGCGGCTCATTGATGAGGCTGCGGCCATCTAAATAAAGGCAGTCAAAGACATAGCAATACACCGGACTGGATTTAGATAGCTTTTCAATGGTGTTATCTCCGGAGCTCATCAGCCGATTGATTACTTTTTTAAACTCTGGTTTTCCGCTCTTATCCAAACAAACAATCTCTGCATCAAACAAACCACAATTGGCCCGAAATCCTGGAATGTTTAATTCAGGAAACTGCTTTGTGATATCATTTTGGTTGCGACTTCTAATTCTAATGACTCCATCCTCAAGTGAGATCAGTGCTCTTATTCCGTCCCACTTTACTTCATAGATATAATCATCCCCTAGAGGTGGTTGACTTGCGCTTGAGGACAGCATCGGTTCAATTGTATCCTGAAGAAAATTTACCTGAGGCACATCAACTCTTTCAAGCAACCATTCTTTCTGTTTGATCTTGTATATGCGGTACTCCCCATTCATTTCCTTACTACTCAACCGAAAGTAAAAGCCATCCTTTTTGTCTTTGGTGATTTGATATTTACCCAAAGCATAAATCCACATGTCTCCCCCTCCATATTGACCTTTAGGGATTTTGCCATCAAATGTCAGGTACTCCATCGGGTGATCTTCCGTTTGCACTGCCAATCTTTTTATTCCGGGTAACGGTGGCATTCCGCGAGGCACCGCCCATGATTTTAGTACACCATCCTGTTCCAACCTTAAATCATAATGAAGGTTGGTGGCGTGGTGCCGATGCACAACAAAATTGGTGCCCCCACCTTCCAGTATCTTTGCCAAAGGCTCCCTTGTTTTCTTGAAATCCCTTTTCTTATCATAAGATTCAAGCTGCTCAGGTGTTTTATGCTTTTTATTGGAAGGAAGTTTTTTTACAGGCTTTGCTTTCCTTTGTGTATGAAGTTCAGCCGCGTAAGCATCAATCCCCACCCAGGCATCACCTTCCTCCAACACTTTCTCCAATGCGGTCCTTATATTAAATTCAAGAGGAGACTTCACTTCAGCCAGCTCATCCCACGACAGCGGCATGGAAACAGGTGCACCTATCCTTCCTCGTAAGCTGTACGGAGATACAATGCTTTGCCCCTGCCGAATACGGTAGATATCCATCAACATTTTTCCCTTGCGCGCTTCCTTCTTGATATGAAGCGTAAGCAATTTGGGTTTGCTTTCAACATAAGGTTTCGCAATGGATTGGGCAGTATCAAAAACGGTTGAAAAATCCCACTTGGGTTCAATGGGTACGCATACATGTACGCCTTTTCCTCCGGTAGTTTTCACAAATGGGGTATACCCGAAGTTTTCAAGATACTCCCTCAAGTCCAAAGCTACTTCAACTACGTTTTGAAAATCAGAACCTTCAGGAGGATCCAAATCAAAAACCATATAATCAGGATTATCAAAATTGGGTTTCCTGCTGTGCAGTTGATGCAGTTCCAATGAAGCTAGATTAGCTAGCCACACCAATGAAGCTGGTTCTGTTGCTATGATGTAGTCTTTTTCTTCTTTGCCTAACTTCACAAACTCGAGCCAATCGGGAGCCCATTCAGGCCTGTTCTTCTGATAAAAGTTTTCACCATGAATACCATCGGGAAAACGAATGAGTGTTAAGGCTCTTCCTTTAATATGATTAAGCAATGTGGGCGCGATGGTGAGGTAATACTGAATGATCTCCGCCTTCGTCACGTTATCTTCAGGAAAAAGAACCTTCCCAAGATTAGAAACCTCAAGCTTCCGCTTTCCTACCTGTGTCCACTGGGCCTTCTTTGCCATGGCTTAGGTAATATCATCCAGCACCTCTCCCTTGGCTTTATTACTGAGGAAGATCATTCCAATTACAAAACAGACTGCTGCCACACCTATCGGGTACCAGAGGCCGGCAAACGGGTCTCCTGAAGGCACTGAATCGGTTTTACTGAACTCATAGAGGCTAGTTGCAATAAATGGCGTAAGTCCACCAAAAATACCATTGCCAATATGATAAGGCAATGACATAGAGGTATAGCGAATACGCGTTGGAAAAAGCTCAACGAGAAAAGCTGCGATAGGTCCATATACCATCGTTACAAAAATGACTTGCAACGCTACCAATAGAATCATGTACCAATAGGGAGATGACCCTAATGTAATTTGCCTGCCTGAGGCGATACCCGCAGTATTAATATTTTCAGTTAGAAAAGAACCATCTGAATACTCTTTCCTCACAGTGATGACTTCATCCTTTGAAGGATTGTCTGTTTCACTGCTACTTATTTCTGTTTTAGTTGTGACATCTGTAAGCGCATACATGCTTTTATAAATCGGTCGGTAGGCAACAACTGCAAGGATCAAGCCTGCCATCATAATGTATTTTCTTCCTACCTTATCAGACCATCGCCCAAAAACAATAAACAACGGTGTGCCTATTAATAGTGCAATAGCAATGATGTAATTGGATTGCACAAATTCTACATTACATGTGTTTTGTATAAAAGAAAGTGCATAGAATTGCCCAGTATACCATACAACACCCTGCCCTGCAGTAATACCAAAAAGTGCAATTAACACCATTCGTAGGTTCTCTTTTTTTCCAAAACTTTCTTTGATGGGATTGACTGAAAGTTTACCTGCTGCTTTTACTTTCATAAACAGCGGAGATTCCTCCATCTTCAACCGTATGTATATAGAAATACCCACCAGAATAACGGATAATAAAAAAGGTATCCGCCATCCCCACTCTGTAAACGCTTCGATGCTCATCGATTGTCGCACGATCAATATCACCCCTAATGAAACAAACAAACCTAATGTGGCAGTAGTCTGTATAAAGCTGGTATAATACCCTCTCTTGGCTGCCGGTGCATGCTCCGCAACATAGGTAGCTGCGCCACCATATTCACCACCCAAAGCAAGACCTTGTACTAACCTGAGTGTTAGGACTATTATCGGTGCAAACATTCCAATGGAGTCGTAGCTGGGCACCAGACCAATGGCAAAAGTAGAACCTCCCATCAATACCAGTGTAAGCAGAAAAGTGTATTTTCTTCCTACTTTATCACCAAGATGTCCAAAGACCAAAGCACCAAAAGGACGTACAATAAAGCCTGCTGCAAACGTTCCTAATACTGCGAGAAACGCAGCAGTTGGATTTGTATCGGGGAAAAATTTAGTGGCGAGAATTGCTGCGAGACTTCCAAAAATATAAAAGTCGTACCATTCGATAAGTGTACCAACAGAAGAGGCGCCAATAACTGACCATAACTTTTTCTTTTCTTCCTTGGTGATTGCACTGCTCTCCATTCAGGGTTGGGTTTAGGTGTCTAAGTTTCTAAATATAGAAAAAGATCAAAAGAAAATTTCCTGAGCGAGACGGTATGTGTTAGCATGTGCTTCAATGATGTCTCTAAAGTCAGGTGAATACCCCCCACCCATGCTGGCTACCAGCGGAACTGTTGCAGCTTTGGCTTTTTGTAGAACGATCCGATCTCTTTCCTTACATCCATCTCTGGTCAAACTCAACTTACCCAATTTATCAGTTGCCAACACATCTACTCCGGATTGATAGAAAATAAAGTCAGGCTGAAACCGATCCAGTATATTTTCAAGATTAGTTGTAAGTGTCTTTAAATAAAATGGATCATCAGTGGCATCGGGAAGGCCAATATCCAAATCAGAATTTTCCTTTACCATTGGGTAGTTGCCCGCACCGTGTATACTAAATGTAAATACACGGGGTTCATCCCTGAATATTTGTGCTGTCCCATTTCCTTGGTGTACATCTAGATCCACAACAAGAACTTTAGTTGCAAATTTTTCTGTTAACAAATAATTGGCCGCGATAGCAATATCATTAAGCAAGCAGAACCCCTCTCCTTTATTTGTAAAAGCGTGATGCGTACCTCCTGCAATGTTCATAGCGATACCATTGCTTAGCGCATAAAGTGCGCATTGCAACGTGCCATTCATAATGATGACCTCTCTGTTTACAAGTTCTTCCGTAAGTGGAAAACCCGTTCTTCTTACTTCCTTTGGTGTTAAACTTAACGTTTTGAGCTTTTGCCAATAGGCCATCTCATGGGTTGTCAATATCCAATTCTCAGCAAGGGGTTCCGGGCTAAAAATGTTAGCTTCTGAAATAGTCCCTTCGTGCAGTAGTTGCTCTGGCAATACTTCATACTTGCTCATGGGAAAGCGATGATGAGGCGGCAGGGATAAAACATATGAAGGATTCCATGCAACCTTTAGCATACTACAGAACTAGTTATCCTTTTTGTACCAGGCTTCCTGCAAATGATGAAATGTATCGTGCAAAGCATTTAGCGACTCACCAATGGCCTGATCATCTCCAACCTCTACAAGGTCGGCCAATGCAATCGCACCATCCTGAAGTTCCTTCAACGTTTGTTTTACCTCCTCATTATCCACCTTGGATGGCAATTCTTGTTCCACCCAGCTGTTTACAGACACCACCATTTCACTTGCATACTGTTTCACCGGTTCCACATTAGCAGAATCCCGATAGGGATGAAAACTTTCCGCCATCAACATGTGAAAATCATCCATACCTTTCCATTCGGTTACTTCTTCTTCTGTTTCTTCAGTCGCTGACTCTGCTTTAGGGGAGCAAGCCCAGGTAGCAACAAATAGTAAAGCACCAATCCAGATTAGTTTATTCATTTTCATAAATTATTCATTAAAACATTTTGTCTCTTTTTCTATACTTAATTCTATTTTCAATGCTCTGTACTCCTCTTTTCAGTAAGTCAAAATACAAGGCAATGTAAAGGAGTAAACTCATAAACCATATAATAGATATGTTAAAATAAAAAGTATCATAGTGTCTTCCCAAAAAATGCTTGGTTGGGTTATAAAAATTAGCAGTGAAATCAAGTTTATTCCTTGGTCTATGATCATCAAAATAAACGGGATATATCTTCTGAACCAATTGTCCCTGCCACTCTAAAATGCGAACAGGATCATTGGAGTTTTCCACCATTTGAGTAACAGCTTCATTTTTATACTTCATGATATTGTCATTGTAAGCTGCGAGCTTTTGCGGAGTATCCGTTAAAGAAGCAATCAAATCCTCCCTCTCATTAATTGCATTGTTGCCACGCAGTTGGTAGTACGATTTGAGTACTTTTACGAACTGAACCGTACTTTGATAGGTAGCTGAATCGAACTTACCAATCACCAACTTATCTATTTGAGGGAACTTATCTTCACCCACTTTCTTCAACTCATACCTTAATTCATTTTGGATCAGTTCTAGTGTTTCCTTAACCGGATTGTTATCGTTTCTATCTCTCCACTGACTTCGGTGATTAAGTACAAATGCGAGTTTTGACTCCAGACTTGGCACATAGTATATCCGTTTGTACTCTGCCAATGCCTCCTTCTTATCCAATTCATAAAACAATTTCTCTAAGGGGTTGTCCTTAAATTGAGTAACCATATAGGCCTCAAATGCCCAACGCGATGTCATCACCTCTCCAAGGAGTGGAATGCCGTTGAGAGTCCCCACTTTAGGATTGAACTTATCAAAACTGATAACTACACCACTTAGCAACAACTGGGGTATGATTAGGATTGGAATGAGTATATAAATGGTGACCGCAGAATCAAAGGCTGAGCTAATATTAAGCCCCAGGATATTAGCAAAACAACTGCAAGAGAAGAGAATAAACCAATAGCGCATTTCCGTCAATGGAATCTCAAGAATCCAATTGCCAACAACTATAAATGTTAAAGTTTGCAGAGCTGATACGCCAAAGAGAATAAACACTTTGGACATCAGATATCCACTTTTACTTAAATGAAGATAGCGCTCGCGTTTTAATATTTTTCTATCGTGAAATATTTCCTCAGCACTTACTATTAACCCTACAAAGAGTGCCACGACCACACTCATAAAAAAATAAACGGGTATGTTATTATTATGGAAGAAAGTGTAATGAGGGTCTTCAACCCCTACCGCATCATAGTACTTAACAAAGTATGAAATGAATAATGCTAAGATTGGGGCAATAGTAAAATTGATGGCAAGATATTGTTTGTTAGAGAACTTAGACATTACATCTCTTTTCACAAACACACTAAATTGCTTGAACCAGTTTGGGAGGTGCAATGAAGAAGGTATAGTATCCTCTGAAGGTTCTACTCTAGGTATTTTTATTTTTTGCTTGAAGTATTGATACCATTGACCTGGCGATATCTTTCGAGTATGAGTAAATCTTCCAAACTCATTCACCACTCTTGTTTCAATAATGCTAAATATCTTTTCAGGGTTGATGTTTCCACATTCAGGGCAAGCCCCTGGCGTTTTATTGGCAGCATTTACAATCTCCTGAAAGTAGGCCATCGACTCTACGGGATTTCCATAATAAATTTGAAATCCGCCCACATCTAGAATAATCAAGGTGTCGAACATCTTGAAGATGTCAGAAGAAGGCTGATGGATCACCACAAAAATCATTTTACCACGGAGTGCGAGCTCCTTCAGCAAGTCCATGATATTTTCTGAATCCCGAGAGGACAAACCGGAAGTTGGCTCATCGACAAAAAGTATAGTGGGCTCTCTTAACAGTTCCAATCCTATATTCAAGCGCTTGCGTTGCCCGCCACTAATTGTTTTCTGTAATGGGCTTCCTACTTTTAAATCTCTGGTTTCAGAAATCCCTAAAGAAAGAAGCACCCTATCAACTACCTCAACAATCTCATCATGGGTATAATGACCAAAGCAAAGCCGGGCGGCATAATATAAGTTTTCGAAAACTGTGAGGTCTTCCATCAGGAGATCGTCTTGTGGAATAAATCCAACTACTCCCCTTATCTCTCTTGGATCTTCATGTACATCAATACCATTGATCAACACCCTTCCACTGGATGGGCGCTCAGATCCATTGAGTACGTTCATCAATGTAGATTTGCCAGAACCACTGGCTCCCATTACACCAATTAGTTTACCACCCTTTTCATTAATTGTAATATTCTGAAGTCCGGCCCGGCCACTTTTAAAATGGTAGAAAATATGCTCAGCAACAAAACTGACTTCGTTCTCCACTTCCTCCACAAGAAACTTACCAACGATATCACTGTAATAAATGGTGTCAATTTTATTTCCTCTAATGGTACTACCCGTGGGCAACACATCGATCTTCCTGCTTTTGAGTGGAACGCTGTTAAGATAGAGCGTTGATATGCCAAGGTATTTGATTAGATACGTTTCAATATCCTGAAGCCTGAGGATGGCAACAAGTCCCGTTAGTTTTTTAGCTGTAATTCGAGGTCCGGGGTATTCAAAATCATCAGACCCTTCATCAATTACCATTATGTTCTTTGA
>JBATLM010000263.1:0-2380 GCA_049289315.1 Cyclobacteriaceae bacterium | reverse complement strand
TTAGCTCCAAAAAAGGTGTAAAGAAGCTTCTCCTTTGGAGTACAATTGTCACTTGATTCTTTCACATAATCTTTTGCTGTGAGATAATCTTGTCCATTCACCATGATTGATGGCTTATCCGCTTTTGCCTTCAGCATTGGAGGTGTTAGATCAAGGACTGTTAAATTGGCTCGGCATTCTGATTTGACAGAATTACAATCTGTAAATGTCCAGATGATTTTATGACTTGAAGTAGGGCCGGATAATAAAAAAGTATCGGTTATTATTTCCTCATTGTATCTACCCGGGGCAATGTATTTATCGATGATGCCATTGGTGTTGGTGTCATCCAGAAAAAGGCTGTCATTTTCCGGAAGATAGGAAGAATATTCGTAATCAACAGTGCCATCACCCCAAAGATCAATGTAGATCTTCCAGTAGATGAGGCTGTCCGAACAAGTGGTTTCGTCTTTTGCGCTAGCCTTGAAAACAACCTGACCCATGCAGGAGTCAATGCCTGGAATATTACTAACTGCAACAATCTGATCCGAGCAAATAATTTGATCAAATGCAAGGGTGTGGATAGTCAGTAATAAGAATACAACAAAAGCGAATTGAATCTTTTTCATGGTTCTGGTGTAATCAATGAATGTCAAATTTACACTAAATTATTTATACCGGGAAACAGTAAAAAAGAGGCTGTCTCATTACGAGATGGCCTCTTTTTTATTTTTCATATAATGAGTCACAGACGGTGTGAAATTTATAACAACTTGATTACTTCTGTGATGGTACACAAAGGACTTCAAGAGCTAAATTTGAAAAAAGGCCTTAATTTCTGCCCATTTTAGCCAAATTGTGTGCTAAAGCTATTAATCCAGCTTCGATGAGGACATTGTCTTTTCCTCTCAACATGAATCGAGTGAAGTTTTTATTCTGTTTTATGTTTCCAAACACCGCTTCTACATCAACAGGTCTCTGAGAGCGGTGAGCTACTCCTTGGTCACTCAGTAATTTTTGTCGAACTTTATCTTTCAGTCTCTTGAGATTCCAGTTGACTTGTATTTTTCTATCTGTGTTACTTTGGTGACATGCTCCTCTTAATGGGCACCCATTACAATTCTTTGCTTGGTATACGCTGTAGGTTTGTTGATATCCAGATTTGGTTTTTGGATGGGTTTCATATCGCTTAGTCATTTTTTGTCCCATTGGGCAGACAAAGAAATCGCCTTGTTGATCGTAGTATAAGTGGTCTGGTATAAATGCATCACTGGGCTTGATTACCCCTTTTGATTTTTGCTCTTTGTGGAAATAGTTATACTTGACGTATGCTTCTATCTGCTCTTCTTCCATGAACTCATAGTTCTGTTCTGAACCATATCCTGAATCCGCTACCACCACATCTGGACTGTCGTTGTAAAGCTCCTTGTATTGCTTGATATGATGTGGTAAGGTTAGGGTGTCAGTGGGGTTGTGGTAGATGTCATAGTTAACAATGTATTGGTTCGAAGTACTGATCTGCCAATTATATCCAGCTTTTAGTTGGCCGTTCATCATATGGTCATCTTTCATCCGCATGAATGTAGCGTCAGGATCAGTCTTCGAATACGAATTGCGATCACCCAAAATCTCTTCCTGCTTTTTGTACTTAGCCATATTCTGTGGCCAGTTCCGCTTGGCATAATTTAGCTTTTGCTTCACTTTGTTGTCTACAGGCTTATCCTTTATCGCTTCATTGATGGTCTCTATTGTTTTCCTTACCTGCTCGGCATCTAACTCCGCAAAAGTCGTTGGGTCATTATCCAGCAACTCCTCTTTAGCGATAGACTCTGCATACTTCCAGAGTTCTTCGAGTTGAGACTTGATTTTCTCTTTATGACGCTTTACTGATTTTCCCCATACGAAGGTATACTTATTGGCGTTCGCTTCTAGCTTCGTCCCATCTACATATACTGTCTTTATATCCATTAAGCCTTGTTCAGCCATCAGCGTAACTACCTGAGCAAATACTTCTTTGAGTACGCCTTTAAGCTTATCGTTGCGGAACCTATTGATAGTATTGTGATCTGGTCGATGCATACCCGCCAGCCACATAAAGTGAATGTTGCTAGCTACGGCTTGTTCTATCTTGCGAGATGAATAAATATTGCTTAGATAACCGTATACAATGATCTTAAGCATCATCTTGGGGTGGAATGAACTTGCACCTCCTCCTTTATACTTCTTTGTGATCGAATCGATATTTATGCTATCTATCACATCTCGTACTACTCGTACCACATGATTTTCAGCTATCAACTCATCAAGACTTGGAGGAAGTAAGCTCAACTGGTCTGGATTATAAGGCTTAAAGGTAGCCTTGCGTTGTCTCTTGCTCATATTGCAAAATACATAATATGTA
>JBATLM010000262.1:0-32106 GCA_049289315.1 Cyclobacteriaceae bacterium | reverse complement strand
GGCTTCTTGTTTTTATACCCTTTTAGAAAAAATGGATTTTACAATTTACACACGTTCTAAAAAATTACTGGCAGACACCCTTACGCCTGTAAATATTTATCTAAAACTGAGGGATGTGTATGCGGGTAGCTTTTTGTTGGAGAGCTCTGATTATCATGGGCAGGAGAATAGCCTTTCGTTGATCTGCTGCGATCCTATCGCTTCCTTTCAAATGAATGGAGAAAAACTCACAACGAAATACCCTGATGGAAGTACTTCTGATGAAGTATTGACAGACAGCAGGGAGGTGATAGAACGGCTGGATCAGTTTAGAGATTCTTTTGATGTGCAAAATGCAGACTCCAAATACATATCAGGTGGCCTCTTTGGTTACATGACCTACGATGCCGTCAGGTATTTTGAAAATATAGACCTGACGATTACCAACAAGCAGATTCCTGATATGTTGTACAAAGTATTTCGATACGTGATTGTGATCGATCATTTTTCTAATGAGCTCGTTTTATTTGAAAATGCAACATCACCTGACGCTCCATCTGGTCTAGAAAACTTGGAAAGAATCATCTTTAGCAATCGATTTAGTACTTTCTCATTTACGGCAAGTGCAGGGGAGACCTCCAATATTACAAATGATGAATATTTGAAAATGGTGGAGGCAGGTATTGCTCATTGTAAGCGGGGTGATGTGTTTCAGATGGTGTTGTCAAGAAGGTTCACTTCACAATTTAAGGGAGATGAGTTTAATGTGTACCGCGCGTTACGCTCTATCAACCCCTCACCTTACTTGTTTTATTTCGACTTTGGAGGTTTTAAAATCTTTGGGTCCTCACCAGAAGCACAGATTCAAATTAAAGGGAAGGAGGCGGCTATCTTTCCGATTGCTGGCACCTTTAAAAGAACGGGTGATGATAAGGAAGATGCAAAATTAGCAACCGCTTTGGCGAATGATGAAAAAGAAAACGCTGAGCATGTGATGTTGGTGGATCTGGCACGAAACGACATGAGCAGAGATGCGGAGGAGGTGAAGGTGGAGGTGTTTAAGGAGGTTCAGTATTATAGCCACGTGATTCACCTTGTGTCTAAGGTGACTGGAAAAATAAAAAATACCTCTGCTTTGAAGGTAGCTGCCAATACATTTCCTGCAGGCACTTTGTCCGGGGCACCTAAGTACAAGGCAATGACACTCATTAATCAATATGAAAATATCAACAGGAGTTTCTACGGGGGAGCCATTGGCTTTTTGGGTTTTAATGGTGACTTCAATCACGCCATTATGATCAGAACTTTTTTGAGTAAGTCCAATGAATTGATTACCCAGGCAGGCGCTGGGGTGGTAGCGAAATCAATTCCTGAAAATGAATTACAAGAAGTGAATAACAAATTAGCGGCATTACGAAAAGCCATCAGAATGGCAGAAGAGTTATGAAAAAAGATATGAAAGTTTTGGTGCTCGACAACTACGATTCATTCACCTATAACCTGGTGTACCTCCTGAGGGAATTGGAGTTGGACACAACTGTAGCTAGAAATGATCAAATAGAAATGGAGGAGGTAAGCGCATTTGATAAAATTTTACTTTCCCCCGGACCTGGTATTCCGGATGAAGCGGGGATCATGAAGTCATTGATAAGAGAATATGGGCCTTCTAAGAGTATTTTGGGTGTGTGCTTAGGCCATCAGGCAATTGCTGAGGTGTACAATGCTACTTTATTTAACATGAAGGAAGTGTTGCACGGTGTTACCAGTAGAACTTCATTTCCAGATCAGGAGGAACTTCTTTTTAAAGGGATACCCTCCCAGATAGAAGTCTGTCACTATCATTCGTGGTCGGTCGATCCTGATAGTATAAATGGGGTGTTGAAAGTAACGGCCATCAATGATGCTGGCTTAATAATGGGGATTGCGCACACAAAATTTGATGTGAAAGGAGTACAGTTTCATCCGGAGTCTATCTTGACGGCACATGGAAAACAAATGATGATCAACTGGGTCAATAATTAATTAATAATGAAAGAGATTTTAAATGAATTGATAGGTTATCGCTCGTTGGATAAAGCGACAGCCAGAAGGGTGCTTATAGATTTGGCATCGGGTAAGTACAATGCAAGTCAGATGAGTGCTTTTATAACAGTGTACATGATGCGTGCCATTACCATTGATGAACTGGAAGGTTTTAGAGATGCCATGTTGGAACTATGCATTCCGGTGGATACAGATTTACCAGTAATAGATGTATGTGGCACTGGTGGTGATGGGAAAAATACTTTTAATATCTCTACCCTTTCGTCATTTGTAATTGCTGCTGCCGGTCAGCCTGTGGCCAAGCATGGCAATTACGGAGTTTCATCGGTCAGTGGATCTTCCAATGTAATGGAACACTTTGGTTATCAGTTTTCAAATGATCCAATAAAACTCAAAAGTGAACTTGAAAGCGCTAACATTTTCTTTATGCATGCGCCATTGTTTCACCCAGCCATGAAAAACATTGCCCCCATAAGAAAAGAACTTGGGGTAAAAACATTCTTTAACATGTTGGGTCCCATCGTCAATCCGGCAAGACCACCCCGGCAATTGGTAGGAGTGTTCAGTTTAGAGCTGGCTCGTCAGTATGGATACCTCTATCAGCAGAGTAAAAAGGAGTATGTGATTGTGCACGACCTCAATGGTTACGATGAGATCTCGCTCACAGGCCCTTTTAAGATGTTTACCAATTTAGGTGAAGATCAGTTGGAGCCAGGTGATTTGGGACTACCGTTAATTAAAGCTACAGATATTGCAGGTGGAGATACAGTAGAAGAAGCTGCTGAAATATTTATAAGCATATTAGAGGGTAAAGGTACTGAAGCGCAAAATGCGGTGGTAATTGCCAATGCGGGAATGGCCCTGTATTGTGGAAATAAAGAAGAAGGGATATCTAATGCAATAGCGAAAGCTGAAACGGCACTTCAATCAGGTGCAGCATTCCAAACATTTAAAAAATTGTTGAACTGATCATGGATATCTTAAGCAAGATTGTAAAACACAAGGAAAAAGAAGTCGCGGAAAGAAAAAGTCTATATCCGATAAAATTACTGGAGCAAAGTATCTATTTCGAAACACCAGCCATCTCACTCAAGCAGTATATAAAAAGAGCAGACAAGTCTGGGGTGATTGCAGAGATCAAAAGAAAGTCTCCTTCCAAAGGGGATATCAATCCCTATGTTTCTGTTGAACGTACTTCGATAGGATATATGCAGGCTGGAGCTTCGGCACTTTCGATACTCACAGATAATTTGTTCTTTGGAGGAAGCAGTGGGGACCTCACTACTGCCAGAAAATTTAACTTTTGTCCGATACTCCGCAAAGATTTTGTGATAGATGAGTATCAGCTGGTGGAAGCCAAATCAATAGGAGCCGATGCTGTATTGCTAATAGCCGCTATACTTGACCCTGCACAATTAAAAAGTCTCTGTGCCACCGCGCATGCATTACAATTGGAGGTGCTGCTGGAAGTCCATGATCAGGATGAATTGATATTGAATTTGGAAGCTGGCGCGGATGTGGTAGGTGTAAACAACAGAAACCTAAAAACATTTGAAGTGAGTACGGATTTGAGCAAACGTTTGGTTCAACACATTCCTAATGAGTTTACTAAAATTTCAGAAAGCGGAATTGATACGCCATCAGCTGCGGCTGACTTGCGTGCTGGTGGATATGACGGATTTCTTATTGGTGAGTTGTTCATGAGGTCTGCCAGACCGGAACATGCTGCGATGGAGTTTGTCAAAGAATTAAATCGATTGGAAAAGAAAACTAAAGTTCATGCCATCCTTTAAACTAAAAGTATGCGGCATGAGAGATCACACCAATATATTGGATGTGGCATCGGCTGCCATTGATTTTATGGGATTCATCTTTTACAAAGCGTCACTGCGGTATGTAGGTGAGGGTTTTAGTATTCCGGATGGCTTGTGCCCAAGCATTAAAAAGGTGGGTGTATTTGTGAATGAGGAAGTGGATGTAATCGATGACCTTGTTATTAAACATCAACTGGATTTCGTTCAGCTCCATGGGGATGAATCACCAGCACAATGTCAGAAATTGAAAGAAAAAGGTATTGGAGTCATCAAAGTCTTTTCGGTAGATAATGATTTTGATTTTTCAACCACAAATACTTACCAGCCACACGTAGATTATTTCTTATTCGACACGAAGGGAAAGTCAAGAGGAGGTAACGGCATAGCCTTCAATTGGAGTGTACTTGAAAAGTATAAGGGAACAACTCCATTCTTCTTGAGTGGAGGGATCGATCCTGATAATGTAAATGATGTGCTGAGATTAAACCATGAGCAATTGTTTGCCATTGATGTGAACAGTGGTATCGAAAGCGCTCCTGGTAGTAAAGACTTGTCGAAACTCAGCTTGTTGATTAAAAACTTTAAAGTATAAATTATGTTGGTAGATGAAAGAGGATATTACGGACAGTTTGGAGGAGCCTTTATCCCTGAAATGTTGTATCCTAATGTAGAAGAGCTGAGGACTACTTATCTCTCTATTATGGAGAGTGCATCCTTTAAAAAGGAATTTGACCTGTTGTTGAAAACTTTCGTTGGTAGGCCAACGCCACTTTATTTTGCTTCCAGACTTTCTGAGAAGTATAAAGCGAAAGTGTATTTAAAAAGAGAAGACCTTTGTCATACGGGTGCTCACAAAGTCAATAACACAGTAGGGCAAATAATTTTAGCCAAACACTTGGGCAAAAGCAAGATCATCGCGGAAACAGGAGCGGGTCAACACGGAGTAGCTACGGCTACAGTTTGCGCATTGATGGGTATGGAGTGCATCGTGTACATGGGGCAGGTAGATATGGAAAGACAGAAGCCCAATGTAGAACGCATGAGAATTTTGGGAGCGACTGTAGTGCCAGCTGTGAGTGGGAGTATGACGCTGAAAGACGCTACCAATGAAGCCATGCGGCATTGGATCAGCAACCCAACGGATACCCATTACATTATTGGTTCTGTGGTAGGCCCTCATCCGTACCCTGATATGGTGGCACGATTTCAATCGGTCATCAGCGCTGAGATGAGAACTCAATTAATAGCCGAACAGGGCAATCCTTTTCCTGATTATGTTATTGCCTGTGTGGGTGGAGGAAGTAATGCAGCCGGTGCTTTTTATCACTTTGTAGAAGAAGAACACGTGAAGTTGGTAGCGGTGGAAGCTGCTGGCAAAGGAGTAGATACAGGTGAGTCAGCAGCTACTACTGTTCTTGGAAAACCTGGCGTTCTTCATGGAAGCAAAACTTTGTTGATGCAATCTGCCGATGGGCAGGTGATTGAGCCGTATTCTATTTCTGCCGGGCTGGATTATCCGGGTATTGGCCCCATGCACGCACATTTGTTTGATGTTGGTCGTGTACGGTTTTTGAATGCGACAGATGATGAAGCCATGACTGCAGGTGTGGAATTAAGCAGGTTGGAGGGGATTATTCCGGCTATCGAATCTGCTCATGCCATTGCTGCGTTAAACAAATTGTCATTCGACAAGGATGATGTTGTAGTAATCAATCTCAGTGGAAGGGGAGATAAAGATTTGGAAACGTATATTCGCTATGGAAATTATTAAATTATTAATTATGAAATATTTCTTCCTCTCCATCCTAATACTAATAATAAGTTGCTCACCTAAAAAAGAAACCGTTATTGATGTAGCGGCTTATGAAAATGAAGTCAATGCATGGCATGCCGACCGGGTAGAGAAACAATTAGTCGGAGACAACGGCTGGCTCAACCTCGCTGGGTTGTATTGGTTGAACGAAGGCTTCAATACGTTTGGGAGTGATCCTTCCAATGATGTGGTTTTTCCTGAAGGTAAGATGGCGCCTAATGCTGGGACGTTTGTAGTACAACAAGGCAAGGTGACTATGGAGGTGAATGAAGGTGTGGAGATACTAAAAGATTCCATTTCGGTTAACCATGAAGTGATACATATTCCTGATTCATCTTTTTATCCGGTAATGAGTTACGGGACATTGGAATGGTTGGTCATTGACCGGTCTGGAAAATTGGGAGTGAGACTTCGTGATCTGGACAGCGAAGCGGTGAAAGATTTTACAGGAGTAGAGCGCTATCCCATCGATCCGAAGTGGAGAGTAGAGGCTACGTTTGAAAAATACGATCCCATCAGGTACATCGATATCACCAATATCCTTGGACAAACGTATCAATCGCCTTGCCCTGGCGCTTTGGTGTTTACCATCGATGGAGAGGAATACAGATTGGATGCCATTGACGATGGAACAGAAGGAGAGTACTACATATTGTTTGGCGACAAGACTAACGAAACGGAAACATATCCTTCTGGACGATATATGTATGTGAAGCATCCCGATGAAGAGGGAAAGGTGATTGTGGATTTTAATAAAGGCTATAATCCTCCTTGTGCGTTTACAGAGTTTGCTACTTGTCCGCTTCCTCCAAAACAGAATGGATTGACCCTGACCATCACTGCTGGAGAAAAGAATTTTGGTCATCATTAAATAGAGTTACTGAGAAAGACTTATGGAAGTAATAGAACAAGAGAAGAATAGAATCGATAGCCTGTTTAAAAAGAACAAGAAAAAATTATTGTCAGTGTACTCTACTGCTGGGTTTCCGGCTTTGGAGGATACGGTACGCATCGGAAAATTGTTGGAAGCGGCTGGGGCTGACATTTTGGAAATAGGAGTTCCCTTTTCTGATCCCGTGGCCGATGGACCTGTCATTCAGGCAAGCAACAAAACAGCACTTGATAATGGAATGACATTGCGATTGTTGTTGGAGCAGGTAAGCGAACTAAGACCACAGGTGAAAGCACCTATCATATTGATGGGGTATTTCAATCCTATCTTACAATTTGGGGTGAAGGCGTTTTGTGAAGCGGCTGCAGCAGCGGGTGTAGATGGTTTGATTATTCCTGATTTGCCATTGCTGGAGTATCAGGAAATGTACAAGGCCACATTTGAAGCCAACGGACTGCAGAATATATTCTTGATCTCACCCACAACCTCAGAAGAACGCATCAGAACAATAGATAATGTGGCCAACGGGTTTATTTATGCCGTTTCATCATCATCCACTACCGGAGCCAAGAAAGATTTTAGCGTAGAGCAGCGTGCTTACTTTGAGCGGTTGAAAAAAATGAAATTAAAAAACCCGTTATTGATTGGTTTTGGAGTTTCCAATCATGAAACTTTTACTGCGGTGTGCGAATACAGTGCAGGGGCAATTGTGGGAAGTGCCTTTATCTCCATGTTGAAAGAAAGTAAAAACTTGGAAAGCGATATTCCGAAATTTGTCAAAGCATTAAAAGAGAAGCAATGATCATTCAATTAAAACAATCCGTTTCAGCGGAAGAAAAAGAAAGTATAGAGAAAGCAATCGCTGCACTGGGGTATAAAACCACAGAGGTAAAAACGCAGATGGGAGAATATGTAATCGGTATAGGGAAGAAGGATTACGACATGCGACAGATAGGCAGGCTATCAGGTATAGCGGATATCCATCGGGTATCGGATGATTACAAACTGGTGTCCAGAAAGTGGAAAGTGAAACAAACGGTCATTGATTTGGGAGATGGAGTGGAAATCGGTAATGGTTCGTTGTCGATCATGGCAGGACCATGTTCCATCGAATCAGAAGAACAGATAGAAGCCACGATTGCTCACCTGCTTGAAAACAAGGTGTCGATCATGCGGGGAGGTGTGTTTAAACCACGCAGTTCACCGTATGCCTTTCGGGGATTGGGTGTTGAAGGTTTGAAACTGTGGGCAACCATGGCTCGCGCGGCAGGAATAAAGATCATCAGTGAGGTGATGCAGGTAAGCCAGATCGAAGAGATGTACGACTATGTGGATGTCTTTCAGGTGGGAGCACGTAACACACAGAATTTTAATTTGCTAGATGAGTTAGGAAGAATTGATAAACCCGTGATGATCAAACGCGGTATCTCGGGCACGCTGGAAGAGTTGTTGTCTTCTGCAGAATACGTATTCAGTGGAGGGAATGAAAAGTTGATCCTTTGTGAGCGCGGTATTCGCACCTATGAAAAGGCGAGCCGCAATACCATGGATGTCAACGCCATTCCTATTTTAAAAGAAAAAACCCATTTGCCTGTGGTGGCCGATCCTTCGCATGGCATAGGCTTGCGCCAATACGTGGAGCCGATTGCATTGGCGTGTATTATGGCCGGTGCCGATGGTATTATCTATGAAACGCACCAGCAACCAGAAAAAGCTTTTAGCGATGCCCAACAAACCCTCGACTTCAATGAGTCGCAGCGATTGGTGGAAAGAGCGCGAAAGGTATTTGAATTGAGGGAAAATTTTTGATTTGCCACTAAGGCACAAAGCCACAAGGAGGTAATTGGCCATTGAGGGGTTTTGTGTCTTAGCGCCTTTGTGGCTATTTTTAAATCCCAATAAATCGTTAAATCCTAAATCATTAAATCGCAAATCATAAGTCCTCACGAACCAATACCCTGAAGTATAAGAGGGTGATGAATTAGCGTTTTAAAACTCTTAGCGCCTCTGCGGTTAATAAACCGATCCGCATAAACAACCCTTTTGTGCCTTAGTGTCTTTGTGGCTATTTTTAAATCCCAATAAATCTAAAATCATCAAATCATAAATAATGACCGTCTACGGAATAAAGAATTGCAACACAGTAAAATCAGCCCTCGACTGGTTAAAGAAAAAGAAAATCGATTACGAATTTCACGACTATAAAAGCAAAGGCATTACAGCCGCCAAGCTGAAAGAATGGAGCAAGCAGGTAGGGTGGGAGACCTTGGTGAATAAAAAAGGCATGACCTGGCGCAAGCTGGACGATGCGGCCAAAGCCAAAGTAACTAACCTCAAAGCAGCCATCGACCTGATGACCACCCAAACCAGCGTGATCAAACGACCACTAATTGAAGTAGAGGGCAAAGTAATAGCCGTAGGATTTGATGAGGCAGAGTACAAGAAGCTGGTGAAGTAGTTGCACGTTAAAGATCTTTGTTCCGGTGTGTCTTTGTGTAAATTTCCGGCAACTGGCGCGCGTGTTGTGTGATGAATGCTGGGTGGCTCACGCGTGACTAGCCATCACAATAAATCTAACATCACCGTTTGTCGTCATTGCGAGGAAAGCGCAGCTTGACGTGGCAATCTTCTTTCAGGAATTAGACTTCTCAACTTCTTGCGTGCGAGCCACTACCCCCACCCAAGGTTCGTGTTTTTACGAACCTATCTACTCCTTATCCAAGGTTCGTGTCCTCACGAACCAATACCCTGAAGTATAAAGAAGGTGATGAACTAGCGTTTTAAAACTCTTTGCGCCTTTGCTGTAAGTTTTAAGTAATCATAAATCTTCATTCACCAACCCGCCATAAAAATACCCTTCGTATAGTCCTCATCAATCGTTAATTTGAAGCTTAAAATTTAACAGCTTCATGAGAGTATTCTATTTCTTCGTTCTATCCCTTATTTTATCTGTTCCTGTTTCCGCTCAGGAGGTAAAAGCCCTTGTGGGCGGTACATTAATTGACGGCTTCGGTGGGCCCCCCGTGCATAACAGCGTGGTGATCGTACAAGGCAAGAAGATCATCAAAGTAGGTAGGATAGGCGAAGTGGCTATTCCTGCCAATGCTGAGGTCATTTCTACGGAAGGGATGAGTGTATTGCCTGGCCTGTGGGAAAGCCACGCCCACTTGCAATTGAATGGTCACACTGATTATGATCATTGGAGACCTACTTATAAAAAAATATTTGGTTCTGTAATCATGCCTTCTTCAGCGCATCAGTTGTTGCTGGCAGGTGTTACCAGCGCCCGTGACCTTGGGGGACCGTTAGAGGAATCTATTGATGTGCGCGACCGTATCAACCGCGGAGAGATTCCTGGGCCCACGCTTTACGTGTCAGGTCCTTTTATTCAACATAAGTCTTATCCCGGCACAGAGTTTTATCGCTGGGGCGTGAATGGACCCGATGATGCGAGAAAGAAAGTAAAGAAGTTGGCCGATGCAGGAGTGGATATCATAAAGTTCATCGATCATGATTTGATGACCATGGAAGAAGCCAGGGCAGCTGTGGATGAGGCGCACCGTAATGGCTTGCCAGTGGTAGCCCATTCTCATCGCCCGGAAGAAATAAGAAGAGGGTTGATATTGGGTGTAGATAATTTTGAACATACAGGTTTGTCTTCCGCTCCCAAATACCCAGATGATATTATGGACATGCTGGCGGAGCGCACAGCGCAAATGAACAAAGGCCCACTTTTCTGGACACCTACCGTAGAAGGACTGTATAACTATGAATACCAGCGGGACAATCCGGAAGAATTAGATGACGACTCCTGGCACCTTGGGCTTCCTGATTCTGTGATAGCAGATATAAAGGAATCACTTCAACACCCCGATCGATTATCGTACTTCCAGCTCACTCCCATTCGCAAGCCGACATTGGAGCGTAAGTTCAATCAATTACGTGAAGCAGGAGTGGTAATGCTCATCGGTACGGATAGTGGTATTCCTATGAAATTTCATAGCCAGTCTACCTGGAAGGAGTTTGATGTATGGGTGAATGAATTTGGTGTTGATCCTATGCTGGCCATCAGGGCAGCTACTTACTGGCCCAGCAAAATGATGAAAGTAGACAATGAGTATGGAACAGTGAGCGAAGGAAAGTATGCCGATATTATTGCAGTGAAAGGAGATGTGCTGCGCCATGTGGCATTGCTCTCGAAGGTGAACTTTGTAATGAAGCACGGTAAAGTGGTGAAAAATGAGAAATGATGGAATCTTAAATCACTAGCCCATTTCCGTCATTGCGAGGAAAGCGCAGCTTGACGTGGCAATCTCCCTGTCAGGAGTCAGGCTCTCAACTTCTTGCGTGCGTGCCACTGCTCCCCATCCAAGGTTCGTGTCCTCACGAACCAACGCAAGTGTGGCGCGACTCACCGGGTGACTTGCAGCACCTCCCATTGTCAAAGCATTTTCACCAATTAAATAGTATTGCTGGTAGTTATCCATAGTCTGTGATAACTTAATTCAAAAGCCAGCATATGAAATTACCTGTATTCCTATTTACAATTTCCCTCTTTTTAGCCAGTCAGTTCAACGCACAGGCACAACTACAAGCCGATACATTCTCAGCACTCAAATACCGGCAACTAGGACCATTCCGAGGAGGAAGAAGCACCGCAGCAGCAGGAGTTCCTGATGATATTCTTACCTACTATATGGGTGCTACGGGAGGTGGCGTTTGGAAAACTACAGATGGGGGAACCACATGGGATAACATTTCTGATGGGTATTTTTCTGTCGGTTCCATAGGGGCCATCGAAGTAGCGCCTTCGGATAAAAATGTAGTGTATGTAGGTACAGGCTCTGCAGACCCACGCGGTAACATCTCCACAGGTAAGGGGATATACAAATCTCAGGATGCCGGTAATACCTGGCAGTTCATTGGTTTGCCGAATGCCGGACAGATCAGTCGATTGCAGATTCATCCTCGCAATGAGGAACAGGTATATGCTGCGGTACAGGGAAATATCTTTGGGCCCAGTAAGGAGAAAGGAATTTATCGAACATTGGATGGAGGTAAAAACTGGAAACAAATACTTTTTGTAAATGATAGCACAGGAGCAAGTGACTTGATCATAGACCCTAACAATCCACGCATACTCTATGCAGGCTTTTGGCAGGCGGAAAGAAAACCGTGGACTATGATTGATGGTGGCAATGGAAGTGGTGTTTATAAGTCTACAGATGGAGGCGATACATGGAGCAGACTCTCAGGGAACGGTGGACTTCCAACAGGGATTATTGGAAAAGTGGGAATCGCAGTTTCACCTGTAAATTCCAATAGGGTATGGGTAATTCACGAACACATTGATGAAACAAAAGGAGGGCTATACCTTTCTGAAAATGGTGGTGAAACCTGGACAAGAGTTAATAGGGATCATTTAATTCGTCAGCGTGCCTGGTATTACTCAAGAATTTTTGCACACCCTACTGAAGAACACTCTCTTTACATTGTCAACGTTAGTTTATTTAAATCAACGGATGACGGCAGGTCCATTAAAAGCATTCCTGCACCTCACGGAGATCATCACTATGTGTGGATTAATCCTAAACATCCCAACTCAATGATTAACTGCAATGATGGTGGAGCGAATGTGAGTTTCAACGGAGGGAAAACTTGGTCTACCCAATGGAACCAGCCTACAGGTGAATTCTACAGGGTAACAGTGGATAATCAATTTCCTTACCGCGTGTATGGTGCGCAACAGGACAATACGACCATCTCGATGCTGAGTAAGGGCGGAGACATACATCCCGCCTCAGGGATATATGAAGTAGGTGGTGGTGAAAGCGGGCATATAGCAGTTGACCCGCGTAACCCTGATATAATCTATGCAGGCACTTATATTGGAATCATTTCAAGAATAGACCGGTCTAAAGATTCCTACAAAAGGGTAGGAGCCTATCCTGAATTATATGATGGTATAGAAGGTAGAGACTTGAAATACAGATTTCAATGGAATGCGCCCATTCGTTTTTCACCACACGACCCCAAGGTACTCTACATCACATCCAACTATGTTCATCGATCTATAGACGAAGGCCATTCCTGGGAGGTGATCAGTCCGGACTTGACCAATAACATTGACAAATATCTGGATATACCCGGAGAGCCCATTCAAAATGATAACACCTCTGTGGAGTTGTACAGTACTATTTTTGCTTTTGAAGAATCACCTCTGGAGAAAGGTGTCCTATGGGCAGGTAGCGATGATGGGTTGGTGCATATTTCCAGAGACAATGGAGTGTCGTGGAAAAACATTACCCCAAAAGGTATGCCCAAAGAGGGTACCGTCAATATGATCGACCTGTCTGCTAATCAAAAGGGAAGGGCGCACATAGCGGTGTATAAATACAGGGATAATGATTTCCGTCCGTATGTATATCAAACCAACGACTATGGTAAAAGTTGGAAATTACTAACAAATGGAACCAATGGAATTCCAGCAGATTACTTTGTAAGGGTAGTGCGGGAAGATCCGGCAAGGGAAGGGTTATTGTATGCAGGTACTGAGTTTGGTATGTTCATCTCTTTTGATAATGGTACGAAATGGCAGTCATTCCAACAAAACCTACCCATCACTCCTATAACAGATATAGCTGTTCATAAAAAAGATTTAGTGGTATCAACACAGGGTCGTGCCTTTTGGATACTGGATGATCTTTCACCTCTTCATTCATGGAAACAAAATGGGGAGGCCCAACTTCTTGAGCCAAGAGTGGCGTATCGTACACAAATATCGAATGGACGTGGTGGGTTTAGACCCGACCCAGCACCAACAGGAGCGCTTCTTCATTACTATTTACCAAAAGCAGATACGGTGGAGATTATGATTAGCGATTCGAATAATAACGAAGTGAACCGCTATAAGAAGGTTGCAGGTAAATCAGGTATTAATCGCTTTACTTGGGATCTTACTTATCCAAAAGCCAAACTAGTTCCTGGTGCGTTTATTTATCTGAGTTATTCAGGTGGACCCAAAGTATTGCCTGGTGAATATAAAGTTACGCTAAAAACGGAAGGTCGTACATGGGAACAAATGCTAACTGTGAAGGCCGACCCAAGATGGGAGGTGGACAAAGCGGGGTTTGAAGAGCAATTGAAGGTGCAGCTCAAAGTCAGGGACATGGTGTCAAGCATTCATAAACATATTGCTTCCATTAGATCGCTGCGGGAGCAGTTAAATCAAATAAAAGAAAGAGTAGATCAGCCAGTACTTCAGGAGTCAATAAAAGATTTTGTTAGTAAGCTTACTGCGATCGAAGAAGAGCTGATACAAACCAAGACAGAGAGCCATCAGGATCCGATTAATTATCCTGTAAGACTGGATACACAAGTGGGTTATTTGTTTTCGGTCACTCATTCACAAGAAGGGAGGCCCAACAATGCAATCTATGATCGTTTAAAAGATTTAGAAGAAGATTGGACTGCTGTCAGGAATCGTTTTGATAACTTGGTGAATGAAAGGTTGCCTCAAATCGAAGCATCACTCACTGAACTAAATACGCCATTTATTGGAGTTGAGAATTGATAGAGTGATCTGAAACTAAGACGAAAAAATAAAGATTAACGATATGAATAAGAATTATTTACAAATAATTGGAGGTGTAATTATTGCAGCGTTAGCTGGTTGTAGCAATCCGCCCCAAAAGGAAACGCCTGAAGCAGGATATGATCCTGAGGCACGGTTGAAAGAACTGAATATCACATTGCCCGAGCCACCACAACCTGTAGCGAACTATGTGAATGGCGTGCGTACCGGCAACCTGATATTCTTAGCAGGAAAGGGTCCCAAGCGTGCAGATGGTACAGAAATTACTGGTAAGCTGGGGCAGGATGTTTCCATCGAAGAAGGGTACGAGGGAGCGCGTCTTACTGCGATCAATCAAATGGCAGTGTTGAAGGCAATGCTGGGAGATTTAAAAAAGGTAAAACGTATCGTTAAAGTTTTGGGGATGGTGAATTCAGACCCTTCCTTTATTGATCAGCCTAAAGTGATCAACGGATTCTCTGATTTGATGGTAGATGTATTTGGAGAACGAGGAAAGCATGCACGTGCGGCAGTGGGCATGGCTACTTTGCCGCGAGGTCAGGCGGTTGAGATCGAATTGGTAGTAGAGGTGTACGACTAACATCCAGAATAATATGGATACAGATAAAAATCCGTATGCTGATCTCTTAGGGATTAAGGTACTGGAGTTGGAAGAGGGCACGGCCCGTGTGAGTGCTGTTGTAAAACCAGAACACACCAACCACTTAGGGTATTCGCATGGCGGTTTTTTATACAGCGTTGCGGATTATGCTTTTGAACTGGCATCCAATAGTCATGGAGTAGATGCTGTGGGATTGACCACCAGCATGGAGTTTCACCGATCGTCAAAAGTGGGTGCTACTATCGAAGCGACAGCAAGAGAAACACATTTAGGAAAGACGGTTGCCACCTACCACATTGAGGTAATCAGCGATAACAAAAGGATAGCTTCTTTTACAGGAACAGTGTATCGGAAAAACTAAACTGTCGCGATAGTAGTGCTACCGCGACAGCATAAGTGTTATTTAGTTTTTCTTCCAGTTGGGCATGCGTCCTGGAGTATAAGGAGCGCCTGCATCTTCCAGTTTCTTTTCTATTGCCGGAATATCGGTTTCAATGACCTGCTTCAGTTCTGTACTCAACGTTTCATAGGCCTCACCAGCCCATTGAATTTGGTTTTTCATGGTTGGGGTGGGCTCGCTGGTACTTCCCGAACCCGCAAAAATTCCACTGAAAAGCCGACTGTTGATCGAAGGCTCACGATCGATGTCCAGCTGGTCGGCAACACGATCGCCAAACAATCTGTCTTGTAAACCGCGCAGCTTATCTTCAACTGCTTGAATGTCTGTCACAAAGTTTTGGTTGGGCTCAGCTACGCTGAACACGGCTTCTTTCAAATATTTTATTTTTTGTGAGGCATCCCTCAGTACCGTTGATGTACCTTGAATACTGCGTTGCAGTTCGGCAGCCTGACGTTGCCATGCCACCAGAGCAGGCCTGTTAGCTGCTGGCATTGTAGTACCTGGTAAAATTTTAACAACAAACTTTTCTGCTCCAGCCAGTTCAGTGTAAACACCATCTACATATTTACTCATGGAGACTGTATAGTTTCCCGGAGCCGCTAACTGACCTACATCATTCGAGACAAATGGATTATCATTGGGTCGTGGATTGATATCCACTGGGCTTGAAGTGGGGTACCTGAAATCCCAGGTAATGCGATTGACCCCTTTCTTTGCCGGAGCTTTTAATTTCCTGATAATGGTACCCTGTTCATTTTTAACGGTAAACATAAGGTAGGGAGATTCTTCATCCTGCTCATTTTTTAATTTGTCATAAGTTGGATAGCTCACGTCTTTTCTGTCTTTCGCCAGCTTGCTTTCAACTTCCTCTCGTTGGTCTTTATTTGTTTTTAAATCATCTTTAAAATAATAAGTAAACACCGCGCCTACTGCAGGGTTGGGAGTACTGAAATACGACTCTCCTTGAAACCCTTTTCCTCGGATTCCCAATGGTGTACGCTCAACAAACATCCAACTGTCTTTGATGGGAAATAAATATCCGTCTTTGCCTGCGGTCTGGTTAATATTGCGCAGTGGCGAGTAATCATCCAGTACATAAAATCCTCGACCGAACGTAGCCAATACTAAATCGTTTTCTCTTTTCTGAATAGCCATGTCCCGAACAGCAATAGTAGGAAGTCCGCCTTTTAAAGGTTTCCAATTAGCGCCTCCATCATTACTAAAATGAACACCAAACTCTGTTCCAACAAAAAGTAAATTAGAATCAACATGGTCTTCAGCTACACTATAAGTAGAACCTCTTTCAGGCAGGTTAGTAGTTATTAAGTTCCACGACTGGCCTTTATTAGCGCTTTTGTAAACGTAGGGTTTGAAGTCACCACGCTTGTGGTTGTTGAGGGTTACGTAAATTACATTTTCATCATGTTGTGAGGTGAGTACATGATAGACATAGGTCATGGACGGAGCGCCCGAAAAAGATTCTGTTTTCTTCCAGGTTTTACCACCATCGGTAGTTATTTGTACCAACCCATCATCGGTACCGATCACTATTAAATTTTCATTCTTGGACGATTCAGATAAGGCACTCACTGTACCATAAGGGGCTACGCCATCGTTTTTACCAGTAGCATCAATGCCCCAAACCCTTCCCATGATGGAGAGTTGGTTGCGGTCTTCATTTCGGGTAACGTCTTCGCTGATTACTTGCCAGGTGTTGCCATAGTCATCGCTTTTAAAAACTTTGTTGGCTGCGATGTAAAGCCTTCCTCCTTTGTGCGGACTGGTTTGAAGCGGTGCGTCCCAGCCCCATCGGTATTCTTTTTCTCCTTTGCGGGGTTGAGGTTGGATGCCCGTATTTTCTCCAGTCGCTTTATCGTAGCGGGTAAGGCCTCCGTGCTGATATTGTGCATATACAATATTGGTGTTGACCGGATCGATGGCACTTTCAAATCCATCGCCACCTTGCGTTACAAACCAATCATCATTTACAATTCCGTTTTCACTGCGCGTGCGGGATGGCCCGCCAAGACTAAAATTATCTTGCGTGCCTCCATATACATAATAGAAGGGTTCTGAATTATCCACTTCCACTTTGTAGAATTGAGTTACCGGTAAGTTGGATTTGTAATGCCACGTTTTGGCGCCATCCCAGGTTTCATAGATACCGCCATCGCACCCATTGCGCATGTGGTTAGTATCATTAGGGTTTACCCAAAGCGCGTGATTGTCTACGTGTTTTGCATCTTCACCTATGGGTCTGAAATTTCTTCCCCCATCATCACTTACACTAATGGCATAGCCCATGGTATATACTCTGTCTTTGTCTTTTGGATCAGCAATTACCTCATTGTAATAATTTCCGCCTGTTTGATGGCTACTCATTTTTTCCCATTTGGCTCCACGGGTAGTCGTTCTGTAAAAACCTTCATCCTTGGCGGCTTCTACAATGGCATAAATGTATTCGGGATCAGCAGGGGAGATGGACAAACCTATTCTTCCAATGTCAGAAGAAGGTAATCCGTTGTTGATTTTATCCCAATTGGCACCGCCATCTGTGGTCTTATACATGCCCGATCCGGGGCCACCACTTACATAGGCATAGTCGCTACGCATGCGCTGATGAGCAGCGGCATACAAAACGTTCGGATCTCTTGGATCCATAACAATGTCATTAACACCTGTGTATTGATCAATTTGAAGAACCTGATCCCACGTTTTTCCACCATCTGTAGTTTTGTAAACCCCGCGTTCACCACCTTCTTTCCACAGGGGGCCAATAGCTGCAACGTAAACCACATTGGAGTTGGTGGGGTCTACAATGATTTTACCAATGTGCTCTGAAGTTTTGAGCCCCATGTTATTCCAACTGGCACCACTGTCTTCTGATTTATATACACCGTCACCATATGCTACGCTTCGCTGATTGTTATTTTCACCTGATCCTACCCAAACTACATTCGAGTTGTTAGGGTCAAGCGTAATAACACCTATGGAGTAGCTTCCTTGATTATCAAAAATGGGCTGATAAGAGGTTCCCGCATTGGTGGTTTTCCAAACACCACCTGAGGAAGTAGCCACATAGTATTCACTGATGTTGTTGGGGTTTACCGCAAAGTCGGATATCCTGCCGGAGGTGACAGCAGGTCCAATGCCTCTGAATTTTAAACCACTAAGTGAGACGTCTTCTTTCTTTGTTTCAACTGGTGCAGTGGTTCGTTTATTTCGCTGAGCCCAAGAAAGGGAACTTACTGCGACAAGCAGGAGTAGTATTATTTTTTTCATGTTAAATGGGTTGATAGGTGGGTGTTATACGTAGACGGGTCTATGTTGTTTAAGAATTTAGACAAAAGGAATTTAAGAACTTTTGGAGGTTTTTCGTTGTGTGTCTTTTTCGTTTTTAGTCTCTATCCATTTTTTAGCTTCCAGTTTTGAGCCAAATAATTCTAACTCCACATCATACACGTTACCGAACTCTTTCTGGTTAATAAATTCACTACCAATCAATTTATCAGGAAGGATGAGCCCGATTCTTTTCAAGCCTGCACGTTTTAGCTCCGCACTTTGAGTTGAACGCCAGGTATTGAGTTCTTTTTCCTCTCTATCTATCACTTTGGTAAGGTTCGAAATCCAATTGACGGTTTGATAAGTTTTAATAAAATCAATGCTTTTCCTTAAGAGTTCTTTTGTCTGTGTCGTGGTTCCTGTCTGTTTCCAGTCAATGCCAATACAATTTAAGGGTGCGTTAAAATACAGTGTAGCGATCTTGTTGTCCAATAAAATCTGCTCCTCCAGATTATCCAGTTTAGGAAAGGAAATCGTAAAAGTAGTGCCTCTATGGAGTGTGCTCTCTACCTCAATAGTTCCTTCTAAGGCTTCAACCTGAAGCTTTACCAGAAAAAGTCCAAGTCCTCTACCTTCAGTATGAGTGTGAAAGCGTTTGTACAAGCCAAATAACTTGCTGCCAAATGCTTCCATATCAATCCCCAGGCCATTGTCTTCCACTACTATTTTCACACATTCATCTTTAGTGGAAGAGGTAATATTAATTACCGGTTTTCTTTCTGGTGATCTGTATTTAATTCCATTACTGATGAGATTATATAGAATACTTCGGATCATCGGGCGAACGGAGTAAATAAAGGGATGTGCGTTGAAGTCCAGATTTAAAGTGATATTTTTTTCTTCTATATCACGCTTCAAGAGCTTTTTAATATCCGCGACTTCAGCTTTCAACGAGAGCTTTTGTCTGATTCTTGTAATGTCATTCCGAATGTCAATAATATTTCCAAGATCCTTAACCGTGCCATCCAACGTGCTTACAGAGGCCTTTAGATGGCTAAATATCTCTTCATTGGTTTCGTTTAAATTGGATTGATCGAATAGCCTTAGAAGTCCCGTAAGGCTTGCCAGAGGACCCCGAAGGTTATGAGAAACAGTATATGAAAACTGCTGAAGCTCATTGTTGTGTCTTATCAGTTCTTTGTTGGTTTCAGTAAGTTGGTTGTTTTTATCAATCAGCTCTTTATTAAGATTTCTGTTTTCCAGAGTGAGGTGCTCTCGCTGCTCAGCAATTACTTCTGATGCTCTTAGAATTTCCGTTTGCCTTTCTGATAGTTGTTGAATGAGGGATTCATTTTCTCCTTCCGATTTCTCAAAACTATTTTTAATAAAATAGGTGCTGCCTGCCAGGACAAGGTAATTGTAAATAAAAATGAAATTCATGAAATAATAGTTAGGTGAGGTGAATCCTAACTGATAGTATCCTGCATTGAAGAAATAATGAAGTGGATCGTAAAAAATTAGAGCGAGAAAGGATAAAAGCAGGCCGAAGGAAATCTGAATTCGCTCTTTTAAAGAAAAAAGAATAAAAGGCAAAATGGATGAGCAAAGTATAATGATCCTGAATTGGAAATATTCAAACTCTTCCAGTGAATCCAGATGATCAAACTTATCGAGAATAGAAATAGAAAGAGAGGGTAAAGTGATGAGAAGAATGAGCACCAACCGGCTCCAATTTATTTTGCCAAAATGATTAAGAAGGGGAGGAATCAGGAATGAGAACGCAGCTACCAGCGATAATCGTGTGGAGGTAATCCATTGAAAGTAAATGAGGGCTACAGCAAAAAGAAGAAGTACAAGGAAGAAAATGATAAAGCTGACTCTGTTACAGATTTGTATATATCTTCTCTCAGTCGGATTGATTCCGAATTGAGTGCCAATATCACTTATTGTCTGCCAAACTTTCATTGTGGGAAATGGAGCAATATAGCCACTTGAGTATTTTAATCCTTAGTCTACTATCAAAAATTGGTATCTTTATCCTGCCTTTATGATATATGTCATAGATGATGGAGACCATGCTTAAAAAACAAAAAAACAAATTGAGTGTAGATAAAAACACGCTTGAGCGTGCGTTTGAACTGATGTATACCGCCAGAAGCATGGCGGATTGTTATGAAGAAAACCGAGAAGTATGCAGTAAGTATGTGCATAGCACCTCTAGAGGCCATGAGGCAATTCAATTGGCGGCTGGGCTTCAACTGAAGGAATTTGATTTTGCATCACTTTACTATAGGGATGAATCGATTTTGTTAGGAATGGGCTTGCAACCTTATGAGTTGATGTTGCAGTTGATGGCAAAAAAAGATGATCCTTTTTCAGGTGGAAGAACATATTATGGACATCCTGCCCTGAAGAGAAAAGGGTTTCCAACTATTCCGCATCAAAGCTCTGCCACGGGGATGCAGGCTATTCCAGCCACTGGTATGGCGCATGGGCTTTCTTATTTGGAGTCACAAGGATTATTAAAGGGTAAGAACAAACCCGTTGTTTTGTGTTCGCTGGGAGATGGTTCTGTTACTGAAGGAGAGGTAGCGGAAGCCTTTCAAATGGCAGTATTAAAAAAGCTTCCAATAATCTATTTAATTCAGGATAACGATTGGGGTATCTCTGCCACCGGAAAAGAAATGCGGGCAATGGATGCGTACGAGTACGCTGCGGGCTTCAAAGGTTTGGAGCGCATGAGGGTAGATGGAACAAAGTTTGAAGAGAGCTACACGGGCCTCGCAAAAGCAATTGACTATGTGAGAAAGAGTCGTGCGCCTATTTTGGTGCATGCGAAGTGCCCACTATTAGGACATCATACTTCAGGAGTAAGAAAAGAATGGTACAGGGGAGACGATCTCGCCAAGCATGAAAAGCAAGATCCTTTAGTAAAGTTTGAAGCTTCATTAAAGGCGATGAAGTTCACCTCTAAAAAATTGGATGAACTGAAAAAGAAAGCTTCATCAAGAGTTGATAAGGATTACAAGAAGGCGCTCGTATCAGCTGATCCTGTTATCGAAGAATTTGATACACATGAGTTTGCCCCCACGCCCGTTACGAAAGAGAAAGGTAATCGTAGCCCTAAGGGTGGTGAGAAAGTAGTGATGGTGGACGCTGCACTGCATGCAGTAGAAGAAATTCTTAAGAAGCATCCTGAGGCCTTGTTGTACGGTCAGGATGTGGGAGGAAGACTGGGAGGTGTATTCAGGGAGGCAGCTACATTGGCTCAAAAGTATGGTGAGGATCGTGTGTTCAACACGCCTATTCAAGAGGCCTATATCGTTGGGTCTACTGCAGGTATGTCTGCGGTAGGAGCAAAACCAATTGTAGAAATTCAGTTTGCTGATTACATCTGGCCTGGCGTCAATCAATTGGTGGAAGAACTTTCTAAAAGTTGTTACATCACCAAAGGAATGTTTCCGATTCAGTCATTGATCAGGGTGCCTATTGGTGCGTATGGAGGCGGAGGTCCTTACCATTCAGGTAGTGTAGAGTCTGCATTGCTTACAGTGAGGGGAATTAAAATTGTTTACCCTTCCAATGCGGCAGATATGAAAGGGCTCTTGAAAGCTTCTTTCTATGATCCTAATCCGGTAGTGCTATTAGAGCATAAAGGCCTTTATTGGAGTAAGGTACCCGGAACATTGGATGCAAAAATGATAGAGCCTGATAAGGACTACATTATTCCATTAGGCAAGGCGAATAAAGTTCAGTCCGCTGATGAAGATAAAATAGCCGGTGGTGAATCAGCGGTGGTGATCACTTACGGGATGGGTGTGTATTGGGCTAAGGAAGCATCAAAGTCATTTGAGGGAAGGGTAGAAATATTGGATTTGCGAACCCTTAACCCTGTTGATTGGGAGGCGATTGTTGATGCTGTAAAAATTCATGGAAAGGCTTTTGTGCTTACGGAAGAACCGTTGATGAATTCGTTTGCTGAATCCATAGCCGGGAGAATTTCCAAAGAATGTTTTACTTATCTGGATGCACCCGTTTGGACCTATGGTGCGGCTAACTTACCAGCAGTGCCGCTTAATGTAGATTTAGAAAAGATGATGTTGCCAAATGCGGAAAAAGTGAAGGGTGAGCTGAAAAAATTATTTGACTTTTAATTTCCAGTACCCAGAATCTAGCATCTAGAAAGGATAGCCAATACCTATATTGTAAATAACGGGTTCTTTGCCTGTACCAAAGGGGCGGAAGAATTTTAAGTCATCCAAGACAAACCGCTCTCCCTCTTTTCTGGCTGGGTCATGAACTTTGATCCCCACGTCAAACCGAAGAACGAGGAAAGAAAAGTCAAACCGTAAACCAAAACCGGTGCCTATGGCTATTTCATTGTAGAAGCTATCAATCTGAAATTTGGTGCTGCCTTGATTGGGTTCGCTGGTACCGGAACTCAGTTGGTTTTCATCGAATGACCATACATTACCCCAGTCTACGAAAACTCCACCGTTAACAAACCCAAATAATTTTTTTCTGAGCTCTACACTTCCTTCTAAAAGAATTTCCCCTGGTTTTTCAAAACTGTAATCAAATAGTCCGTCTTGTTCCGGGTCATCACTCTTCAACGGTGGAGCTGAACCCACTCCCAACCTTCGGGGACGCCAGGCACGCACACTGTTACTACCTCCAGCAAAGAAATATTTTTCATAGGGCAATACACGCTCATCGGAATAAGACCATCCAACGCCTGTGTTGATGCGGTAGGCCAGTACGGAGTTGTCGTTAAGGATTCTATTTTTCCTATAATCTATATTAAGTCGTAGGTATTTAAAAAGCTGCAGGTTTTCTTTTTCTACAATCCCTGGGGTGTAAAGTTTACTAAATGTACCCCCACTCTCACCTTGCACCCTTAGGAACTTTGAATTGGATGTTGTGTTACCGTAGTTCTCTGGGTTCCAAGTCATGGAGAAAATCATACTGCTTACAAATGACGGATTGAAGGAAAGCCTGATATTATTTCCCTGCGTGGTACTCAGGTCATCGAGGAGTGCACGGAAGGTACTGTCCAGTCTCGACTGAATGATATTAAGGTTGGCCAGGGTAAATGAGTATTGAGTAGTGCGGTTCTTTTCCCATGAATAAGTGTAAGAAAAAGTTGTCGTTTCGCGTTCGTACTCTGGTCGCTGCGAATAGGTAAAACCTCCTAATATTTTAGTTTTTGGGTTCAGTTTTCCAATTCTCGTCTGTGCTTCTTTACTCATAGGAATTAAAAACTGTGGAAAGGTAATGGAGGCATTAAGTCCCACCTCTGTGCTTCTATAGAAATTTTTGTCATCAGTCGCAGAAGCCACGCCTTCAAATCCAGCACGGCCATTGAGTTCAAATATTTCTATGCCTCCGAAAAGATTTCTTTTTAAGAAACTCATATTGTAATAAGGCCCCGGGAAACCCTGGGTTACTGTGAGCCCCGCCTCATTGGACCAGGAGTATCTATTCAATGCACTGGAGTATAAGTTGGCTATAAACTTGCCCCCGGAAGTGTCGTAATTAATATTAACAAACTTGAACATCCCCAGATTGGCCAACTGACGCTGTGTGTTTATAGTACCAGATCGACTATAGAGGCTGTCTTTGTGAAAGAATATACGTTGACTTAAGATTCGTTTACTGTATTCATTTTGGAAATATTGGTAGGAGATATCGCGATAAGGAACAATTTGTCTTTTGCTCCTTCCTGTAGTATTGGTAGTCGTGTTAGCGTCTGTAATAAAAATGATGGAATCGATGCTAAACTGCTTATGAGCCGAAAGGCGAGCAGGGTTGATGATGTTGAGTCGTAATGCAATTTTATGGTAACCATCAAAAGTGGTGTCAATGTCATATTCCACATAATCGCGACCAAATGCATAGTACCCGTTATCTTTTAACAAGTTGTCAATCCTTTCTCGCTCCTGGTTTAAGGTATTTTGATTGAATTGATCCCCTTTCTTAATAAGACTCGCGCTTGTGGCGTCTTCGTAAAGACTTTCAACTTTCTCGTCTTCGATGGTATGAGATATTGAATCATAGAAATAGGCAGCTTTAGGATTGATATGATAGGTTATTGATACCTTTTTTCCTTTTTCTGATTTTTCAGTATTCGTGGTGGCTTCGAAATGCCCTCGGGTAAACAAATAATCAGTTAATTTTTCGGCAGAGAGGGCAACCGTTGAGGAATCATACACTGCAGCTTCTTCTCCCCATTGCATAAACATGTTTCCGTTTTCAATCTTGCCATTCAATACATCAATTTTGTTTTGCTTTCTATATTGCAATGAGGATTTTTTATTTTCACTTTTTGTATTGGCAATCTTACGATTGAATTTTGTTTCAATCTTTTCTTTCTTGGTTTTAAATTTTTCGACTTTGTATCTGTTCTCTCCTGTATAATACATCCATACCAATGAGTTGATAGGAAGTAAACCCCCTAAAAATTTCCGATTTGTCTTTTGTACATAGAGGTCATTGAGCCCATCTTTCTTGAAACCTTTGGGAGTAACAATTTTTTGTTTATAAAGGAGTTTTTCTCCAGGATCCAGATAGCGGGTGGCCAAACACCCAGAAAAGAGGATTGATAACAGGCTGGCCGTGAAAAAATATCTAAATTTCCCCTTCAAAGTCACCATATGATTAGTAAGAGCCAGATCAAATTCATCAAATCATTGCAATTAAAGAAATACCGCAAAGAGGAGCAATGTTTTGTTGTTGATGGGGAGAAAGGGGTAGAAGAGGTACTTAGGTCTGATTTCAAATTGGAGATGTTGTTGGCCACCGAATCTTTCCTTAAGAAACGGGAAAAGTTATTGAAAGGTATAAATGCTGACTTACTCATAGTTTCCGAAAAACAACTGGCACAGTTAAGTTCATTTCAAACCAATGAAAGCGTACTTGCGGTAGTTCGGCAAAAACCAAACCAATTGCCCGTATTGGAGCAAAATGAATTTATTTTGGCGCTGGATGACATACGGGATCCGGGAAATTTGGGAACAATAATTAGAACTGCGGACTGGTTTGGCATAAGAAAAATTGTTGCTTCTGAACAGACCGCAGATTGCTATAATCCTAAAGTAATCAATGCTACAATGGGGTCTTTCACAAGGGTGCAGTTCGCGTATGGCCATTTACGCGATTTGATGGCTCAGTGGGATGCCTGCGTGTACGGCACTTTTATGGAAGGTGACGATCTGCATACAAAACGTTTTGATAAAAGAGGAGTGATTGTGATTGGCAACGAAGCCAATGGGATTTCTCCTGAAATTCAGTCTTTAGTTACTCATAAGATTACGATACCAGGGGTGAAGGGAGCGGAGTCACTCAATGCAGCTGTAGCCACAGGAATTGTATTGGATAATTGGAGTCGCCTAAAAGAATGATTGACTGTCATCGCTGGCTGCATCAGATATTCTCTGTGCGTGCTCTCTACCCAGGTACTTGTCGATGGCATAGTGGCCGGCATAGATGAGGGGAGTCAGCGCAACGGCAACTAAAAATTTGTAGATATAATTGGTGATTCCTATAGCAATGATTTGTGAGGTGCTGAATATTCCTGAGAAGGCAATAAACAATACTACAAAGCTGTCCACCAACTGGGATACGAGTGTGGAGCCAGTTGCTCTTAACCAAAGTTTTTTAGCGCCCGTAATTTTACGCAGTTTTTGAAAAACAAAAACATCTACCAATTGCCCAATTAGAAATGCAACTAGAGAGCCAATGATAATACGCTGCCCTTGCCCAAATATTTTATTGAAGGCAAAGTCCATGTTGAAATAATTGCCCTCCGCATCAGCGTTATTTGCATCCAACCACCAACTGGCAGGTGGCAAATTCATGGATAGAAAAATAACGATGAAGGAATAAGCGATTAATCCGGCAGTCAAGTAACTAATTCTTTTTACGCCAGGTTTACCAAAGTACTCATTGATAAGATCAGTAGTGATAAACACAACGGGCCATATCACTACTCCTGCTGTCAGGTTAAAATCCATGGTGAACCCCAGAATATTGATATTGGCTGGAGATAGCCCAAAAGTATTTTCGAATGAGAATATCTTTACTCCAATCATTTCGGCAATAAGTGCATTGGTAATAAAAATGCCGCTGAGTAGGATAAAGAGGTTGTTCTTCTTGCGGGTCAATTCGGGACTCATAGCTGATCAAGATCTATGGTTTCCCCCTCAATTGCAAGTTTTGTGTTTTTGAATACAGTAGCTGCTTCAGCTTGTAAGGCATCAAGTTCTCTGTACCTGGCTGAATAATGGCCAATCAACAAACATTTTACTTTGGCTAAGCTGGCAATTTTGGCCGCTTGCAAGGTAGTGCTGTGTAGGGTCATAGCCGCCTTATCTGCGTGCTCCTGCATAAAGGTAGCTTCATGATATAACAGATCTACTTCCTTTATCTGCTTGGCAAGATTTTCATCATACGCTGTATCGGAGCAATAGGCAAAAGATCGCGATGGGCGGGGAGGGAGCGTATAATCTGTGTTCTTGTAAAGAAGAGTACCCTCTTCATCGAAAACATCTTTGCCCAATTTAAGTTGTGCGATATAAGCTAGCATCATGTTTTCAGGAAGCTTGTCTTTGTCGATTCTTCTGGATTTCTCTTTTTCTTTAAATAAAAAACCAGTGCATGGCACCTTGTGCTTAAGTGGAATTGTTCGAACAGTTAATGACTTGTCCTCATACAGACAAACCGACTCTCCATTAGGAATCGGATGGAAGATTAATTTATAGTTGAGGGCAGACTTTGAGTATTTTAATTGAAGGATAATGATTTGATCTAATCCAGGTTGACTGTAGAGGTGGAGGTCGTTGGTTCTACGATTCAGATGCATGCTGAATAGCAAGCCCATGAGGCCAAGATAATGGTCTCCATGCAAATGGCTAATGAAAATTTTATCAATTTTTTGTGTGGGAATAGAGAAGCGCTTCAGTTGTGTTTGAATGCCTTCACCACAATCAATAAGAATATGATGCTTATGAATGTTGAGATATTGGGAGGAGGGGAACCTTCCGTATGCCGGTAGCGCACCGCTTGATCCGAGGATTGTAAGTTGAAACGACACTTTGCTTCTAAAAATAAATCCCAACGGTAGGGTTGGGATTGTAATGATGTTTGATTTATACTCTTTTAAGATTCGCCATCCTTCATGTCATTTTCGATCTCGTGCATGAAGACCGCATCAATGGCTTCTTCAACAGAAGGAAGGATATGGAGAACACTGTCCAGTTGAGATATCTTAATCAGTTTCAGGGTGTGCTCGGATAGTTTAGCCAACACAAAAATGCCCCCATCTTCCTGGAAGATTCTGTTGCCTACCAAAAGCGCACTCAATCCAGACGAATCTGTATATTTTACTTCAGTTAAATCCAGAATTATATTTTTAACTCCTTCCGCATGCAGCGTGATCATCTGCGACTTTAAACTAGGAGCGATGTTGGAATCCATTTTTTCCTCATGGAGGCTCAACAGGCTATACTTCTCTTGCTTATCTATAGTGTACTTCATAATTCAAGTTCAATCCTAAAATTAAGTTAATTTATGGAATTAACGATGCTCTTCTCAATTCGATCTAAAAGTGAGTCGTAATTGATGGGATCAAGCATTTTTCCAGTCATCTGCTGATACAATTCTTTGTACCGCTCGGAAATGGATTTTACAATCTCTGCTGTCATTTCAGGTATTTGCTGACCTTCCTTTCCCTGAAACCCATTCTCAATCAGCCATTGCCTTACAAATTCCTTGGATAGCTGCTTTTGGGGCAGCCCTTCCGATTGTCTTTTTTCATATCCCTCCTGATAAAAATAGCGAGAGGAATCAGGGGTGTGGATCTCATCGATCAGGTAGATGGTGTCATTGTGTTTGCCAAATTCATATTTGGTGTCCACCAATATCAACCCTCTCTTTTCTGCCAGTGCTGTTCCGCGAGCAAACAATGCTCTGGTGTATTCTTCTAGTTTTAGATATTCACTTTCAATCACCAATCCCTTACTTAGAATTTCTTCCCTGGAAATATCTTCATCATGACCCACCTTTGCTTTTGTAGTTGGCGTAATAATAGGCTGGGGGAGTTTGTCATTTTCTTTCAATCCTTCAGGCATCGCTACGCCACAAAGCTCTCGTTTTCCAGCGCGGTATTCTCTCCATGCATGACCTGCAAGGTATCCTCTGATGACCATCTCCACGGGGAAAGTTTCGCACTTGAACCCTACCGTTACGTTAGGATCAGGAATCGATAATACCCAATTAGGAACTAGGTCTTTTGTTGCTTCAAGATTGTCTGCTGCAATTTGGTTGAGCACACGACCTTTGTCGGGGATGGCCATAGGAAGAATGACATCGAATGCGGAGATTCGGTCAGTGGCAACCATGGCCATCTGATCACCAAAAAAATAAACATCTCTTACCTTGCCGCTGTAAAAACCTGTTTGATTTTTGAATTTGAATTGGGTCTCCTTAATTGCTTTCATGAGTGATCATTGGCTCGCAAAATAAGGAATGGGAGGGGGAACACCCAATGACCTCAGTCACATTATTTTTCCTCTACCAGCAGCCCTGCCTTAAAGGTGTACGTCTTGATGATTTTGCCTTGTTCATCGTACTCCACCCACTCTTTGTGCTTTTTGTTAGCAATATATTCTCCCTGCTCTTTCATCATGCCATTTTCATGGAAACTGGTGTAAATACCATGCTGGCGTCCGGCCCTGTATTCACATTGCCATTGTACTTTTCCGTTTTCGTAATAGCTTCTAACTGGTCCCGTAATCAAGTTGAACTGGTAGGTTTCTTCCAGTGATTTTTTACCAGATGCGAAATAAGTGGTTTTTACTCCATGAAGTTTTCCGTTTTCATAGGTCTCCTTAAGCTTGGGTGTTTTGCCATCAGTCGCATAATAGATCCATACACCTTCGGGCTTCTCCTTTTTAAATTCTTTCCTTGTAAGCTGAATTCCCTCATCATTAAATTCATCGGTGGTCATGGACTGTCCATTAAGTGACACCTGCTCGCGGGTTTTAATTTTACCATTGGGGTGGTAGGCGATGTTTACACCTACTTTGTTGCCCTCCTTAAATTGAAAGTTATGGCGAATACTGCCATCTGGGTAATAGGCAATATTATTCCCATGCAGTTTACTTTCCAGAAAATTAGCATCTAGCAACAGGTGTCCTTCATCGTCATAATTTTTGAAGTTACCAGTTTTCTCTCCCGGGTTCATGGTGGAAATAGTTTCCAGTTGCCCATTGGGATAATAGGTTTTATAAAAATCCGTGAGTACACCGTCTTTAAAATTGGATTCGGTTTCCTTTACTCCACTTTCATAATACGTGGTTGTTAGCCCGTTGGGTTTTTTGTTCTTGTAGATGATCTCTTTTCGGATTTTACCTGAGACATAAAACTCCTTAAGCATTCCATCGGGCTTACCCTTTACAAAGTAGGATTCACTTTTGAGTGCTCCAGACTCAAAAAAAGACCGAATACTGTCCACCAGAAGATTCTTTTGATAGAAGGCGCGCTGCATGGGTATTCCATTATCATCATACACTTCAACAGGTCCATGCCTCTGACCATCGAGGTAACTGATTTTGCGAGTGAGTATTCCTTCCTCATTGTATTCTTTGAATACTCCAGATCGATAGCCATTGGAGAAACTTCCCTCCATTTCAAGGTTGCCATTGGGATAGTACCTTTTATAACTCCCGTCTAATGTCTCGTTGTTATGTTCAGCTACCGTATACTCTTCCCGCAGTTGCTGTTTATAGGCATCATGATACTTTCTCACTATCCGTTGTGCGGAGGCAGAGAGGTTGAAAAACAAGAATACAATGGCAAAAGCCCTAAGCATCATACCGCAAAAGCTATTGATTCACCAACGAATGACCAGCGTTGATGTTGTATACAAACTGCGTGCCCTGATACTAGGATAGGTTTTCTATCACTATGGCAGATGCACCACCACCTCCGTTGCATATACCGGCCACTCCAATGCTTGATTTGTTTTGTTTCAGCACATTGGCAAGGGTAACTGTAATGCGAGCGCCTGAAGCGCCTAGAGGATGACCCATGGCTACGGCACCACCATTCACGTTCACTTTATCAACATCCAACTCAAGATTTTTATTGTTGGCGAGAGCAACGGCCGAAAATGCTTCGTTGATTTCATAGTACCCAACATCTTTTTTGTCAACACCCGCCATTTTCATGGCCTTTGGTATGGCCAAAGAAGGGGCTGTGGTAAACCACATCGGGTCTTGAGCGGCATCAGCAAACCCAAGAATTTTAGCGATCGGTTTCAATCCCAATTCGGTGGCTTTTTCTTTACTCATTAATATGACCGCAGCGGCACCATCATTTAGCGTAGAGGCATTGGCAGCTGTAGCGGTACCTTCTTTACCAAAAGCGGGTCTCAATGAAGGAATCTTATCAAAGAAAACATTTTTATATTCTTCATCTTCAGCCATCAATGTGATGTCACCTTTTCTTCCCTTTATCTCAACAGGCACAACCTCTTCTTTGAAGTGGCCATTGGCCCAGGCTGCTGCAGTTCTTTTATATGAATTGATAGCATATTCGTCCTGCGCTTCACGCGAAATGTTCATCTCCTTAGCGGTATTGTCTGAACATACACCCATAGCACAATGGTTATAAATATCATTGAGTCCGTCAAAGGATAAACCATCGACTAACTCTCCGTTTCCGAATTTGTATCCAAACCGTGCCTTGGGTAAGTAAAAAGGAACGTTGCTCATGCTTTCCATACCTCCGGCCACTACCACATCGTTGTGTCCGAGCATGATAGACTGTGCACCTAGCATGATGGCTTTCATTCCTGAAGCACATACTTTGTTGACTTGCGTACAAGGTATTTCGTATCCCAGTCCGGCAGCAACTGCTACCTGGGTAGCAGGAGCCTGACCTAAGCCAGCAGAAATCACGTTGCCCATATACACTTCCTGAATCGCTTTCGGATCAAGTTGGATGCGATCCATTGCACCTTTTACGGCAGTGGCTCCCAATTGAATGGCTGATAAGCTCGAGAAACTTCCTCCGAAACTTCCTATGGGTGTTCTTACTGCGGATACGATATATACTTCTTTCATCAATTAGTTATTTAGTCTTGATTATTTAGTCCTGAGTCTTGAGTCCTGAGTCTAATCTAAAACTAACGACTAAATACTCAAGACTAAAGACTATTCTTACCAGTCCGGCTTTCCTTTATCCTTTGGCTTAGTGGCTTTCCTTTTATTTTGTTGCAGGTATTGGATCTCTTGATTTTTCATGGCTTCCAATATCATCTTTGCTTTCTCTTCACTCATCTCCATTTCTTCCAGCTTGTCTTTTACAGAAGGAGGGATGTCTTTCTTTTCTTCATTCTCTTTGTTTTCTTCCTGCTCTTTTTGTTGCTCACTCTGCTCTTTATCTTTCTTTTCCTGCTCTTCTTTTTCCTGCTGCTCCTTATCTTTTTTCTCCTGATCTTCCTTCTCTTTTTGATCTTGCTTTTGATCTTTGTTCTCTTTGTCTTCTTTCTTCTGATCGTCCTTCTTTTGCTGATCGTCTTTTTTATGATCTTTATTGTCTTTGTTTTGCTCCTCTTGCTTCTTCTGCTCCTCCAGTTTTTTCTTCACCATTTCATAATTGTAGCGAGCCTCTTCATTAGTAGGATC
>JBATLM010000261.1:0-12498 GCA_049289315.1 Cyclobacteriaceae bacterium | reverse complement strand
TAATTATTTTGTGGTAAGACATTTTGCAGTAGGTCTCGGAGGTGAAATTTGGTCCGATCAAAAAAATTCTTTTACCATGGGCGCCAGATGGTACGCCAATGACAATATATTTCTGAAGTTCAAGGGTTTGATTGGCGCCAACGATGTGGCGCTCGGAGGTGGATACGCCAAAGCCTTAACTCAATACTTACGCTTGGAAGGAATGGGTGATTTCTACGTCAACAGCACAGAATTTGGCTTGAGGATAGGGTTAGCTTATGTCATCAAATGATAACCTACTTATAACAACAAAATAATAAAGGCCTCTATCGAGGCCTTTATTATTTTAAGATGCACAATCTAATTAAGCATTATAACGCTTAGCTACTTCGTCCCAGTTGACCACATTCCAAAACGCTGCTGCATAGTCCGGTCTGCGATTCTGGTAGTTCAAATAATAAGCATGCTCCCACACATCCAAGCCAAGGATTGGAGTTCCTTTCATTTCCGCGACATCCATTAAAGGGTTATCCTGATTAGGAGTACTCGTAATAGCCAGCTTACCGCTCGAATCTTTAATTACCCAAGCCCAGCCAGAACCAAAACGGCCAGCTGCGGCAGCATTAAACTTTGATTTCATTTCATCAAGGCTGCCAAACGCAGAATTTATTGCATCTGCTAAAGTACCCGAAGGGCTTCCACCATTTGCGCTCATCACTGTCCAGAACAAGCTATGGTTAAAGTGCCCTCCACCATTATTACGAACGGCTGCTGGATATTTAGAAATATTTTTGCAAATGTCTTCGATGCTTAGCTTCTCTGCATCAGTACCCTCAATTGCTTTATTCAAATTAGTAACGTACGCGTTGTGATGTTTTCCATGATGAATTTCCATGGTACGTGCATCAATGTGTGGTTCTAACGCATTAAAATCATATGGTAAGTTGGGAAGTGTAAATGCCATGTTCAGCTATGTTTAAAAGTGTAAAATTTATGTATTGTTTTCAAATATACTAACTAAGTACGCGGGTAAAAAGTTTACTTTTTACGTTTTATAATTCTTAATAAGCTCCCCAACTATTTTTATCCCTTCATCAATTCTATCCGTGTAGGGCAAGCCATAACTTATCCTGAAATAGTTTTGAAACTGACCCTGTGTTGAGAAAATATGCCCTGGAGCAATACCTATATTCTGCTTTAAAGCTTGCTTGTGCAATTTAAACGCATCAATCCTTTCATCCATTTCAATCCACAAAGAAAAACCACCTTGAGGTCGGGTTACCCGCGTACTCTCAGGAAAATATTCAGCTATTGCCTGGCTGTATCGCAAACATTGGGTATGTAAGGCTTTGCGCAAATGACGCAAATGCAACTCATATCTCCCTTTCTGTAAGAAAATAGATAACGCTTCCTGAAGCAAGGTATTGGTGGATACATTATTCATCCTTTTTAATGCCACTACCTTGTGCTTGTACTTACCAGGAACAGCCCAACCAATTCTATACCCAGGCGCTAAAGATTTTGAAAAAGATCCACATTGTAATACCATATCGTTGGTGTCAAAAAATTTGCAAGTCTTTGGTCTGGTTTTTCCAAAGTACAATTCACCATAAATATCATCTTCAATCAGGGGGATATTCTTCCGTGTAAGCAACTCCACCAATTGCTTCTTGTTTTCATCTGGCATTAGGCTGCCCAACGGGTTATTAAAATTACAGACAAACAAGCATGCTTTGATGTCACATCTTGCAATGGCATCTTCAAGGAAATTCAAATCAATTCCCTCACCAGAATGAGAGGGTACCTCTACCACATTCAACCCGAGGCTTTCCATTACCTGAAAAATGCCATAGTAGGTTGGGCTTTCAATAGCAACAGCATCACCGGGCTGCGTTACTGCTTTCAAACAAAGTGAAAGGGCCTCAAGGCATCCGTTGGTTACCACAATGTCCTCATCGCTTAATACTCCACCCCAGTTAAAAGATAACTTGGCAATCTGCTGACGCAACACCTCATTACCTTGAAAATCCTCATAGTTAAGACAACTGTCATCTGAATCTCGAAGCGCCTGAATCACCGCCTTATTGAGCTTGGCAGTAGGCAACAGCGATGGAGCTGGTGAACTCACCGAAAAGTGAATCTTTGATCGTGTACGCAAATCCGTGTGCACACTTGAAATCATCTCATCCAAACTTACAGGCACCGCCTCGTCTATTGGCTTACAACATGTAGGTTCCTCCCTCCCATGTTGTGGAGAAAATTTTACATAATAGCCAGACTGAGGACGTGCCTCAATCAACCCCTTGCTTTCCAGGTGGTAATACGCCTGAAATGCTGTACTCAAACTTATCCCCTGTTCTTTGCTTAACGCCCTAACAGATAAAAGCTTATCACCAATCTTGAAAGTCTCCTTAGCAATTAGGCTCTCAATCCTGTCTGCTACTTCTACATAGAGAAGATCTTGCTTGGCTTCATTTATTACTTCCATTAGCGAAACTGATATGGTCAAAATTAACAAAACTGAAACTGTTTTTCAATCGTTAATAGCATCAACTTTGGGACTTAATTGATCGTGAAATAGAAAAGTGCTGAAAAAATGAACAGAAACAACAATAACATTCTTCCGTATTTAGCCTTAGCCGTTGTTTGTATTGCCTGGGGAACAACCTACCTGGCATTACGCATTGGTGTGCTTGAATTTCCTCCATTCTTATTCAGTGCCTTAAGGCAAATTATTGCTGGAATTTTACTCATTGGTGGACTGATGCTGTTTGGTAAAGTAAAACTTCCTGAAAAATCTGTTCTCATTAATCAAGCTATTGGTGGTTTCTTTATGATTACCCTTGGCAATGGTCTTGTGGGTTGGGCCGAGGTGCACGTACCTAGTGGAGTAGCTGCTATTATCTGTTCGATGGTACCCATCTGGGTAATCCTTATCAATTTGGTAATTGCTAAAGATGAGAAACCAACATTCCCCATTGTAATGGGACTGGCCATTGGATTAAGCGGCATCATATTAATATTTGGAGAAAATCTTGCAGGCTTTGCCGTTTCTGGATACATCTGGGGTGTTATTTTCATTATCGTGGCGAACCTGGGTTGGGCAGCCGGAAGCATCTGGATGAAACGTAAAAACCAGGAAAGTAATCCATTCCTTAATGCGGGACTTCAAATGCTGTTTGGAGGGCTATTACTATTACCCATAAGCTTGGCCTTTGATGATTTACAAACCATCCAGTGGAGTGGTAATGTGATCTACTCGTTGCTGTATCTCATTCTTGTTGGATCTATCGCAGCCTATGGATGCTACTCCTATGCAATAAAAAAACTACCCGTAACAATAGTCACACTGTATGCCTATATCAACCCTATTGTAGCGGTGCTGCTTGGATGGGCGGTGTTAGGGGAAATACTTAACTTGAGGGTAGTGGTAGCAATTGGAGTCACCCTCATTGGAATTTACATAGTGAACAAAGGGTACCAATTCAGAAACCTTTGGAAAACAGAACTATCTACTAACCCTGATTAACATGCGACCTATCCCCTTTCAAACCATCAACTGGGAAAATGTTGAAGTGACAGAACATCCTGGCGAAAAAGGTGCAGCGTATTGGAGAACTATAAATTATGACGGATTGAGAATCCGAATGGTTGAGTATTCGCCAGGTTACGTAGCCGACCACTGGTGTGAAATCGGCCACATTATTTTCTGTGTGAAAGGTAAACTTATCACAGAACTGTCGGATGGCACATCCCATATTCTTACAGAAAATATGAGCTATCATGTAAGTGACAGAAAGAGTAAACATCGATCCACAACAAAGGAAGGTGTTTCACTTTTTGTACTTGATGGCAATTTTCTTGACCGAGAATAAATCCCGATGCTGAAGATATTAGAATATCAGGACGAACATCAACCATGGTTCGAGAGCTTGAATCGAAAATGGATCGAAACTCATTTTTGGATGGAGTCTATTGACATTGAAGTATTACAAAATCCAGTTGAGCATATTATTAGCAAAGGTGGCTCCATTTTAATGGCACAGTATAATAATGAAATTGTTGGTACAGTTGCCCTCAAGTTTGTTGAGCCCCAGGTGTACGAATTCACCAAAATGGCAGTGGATGAAAAGAGTCGCGGTAAAAAAATTGGAGAGTCGTTAGCAAAGGCTTCTATTAGTAAGGCAAGAACCCATGGCGCTTCCAAGATTGTTCTCTATTCCAATACTGTCCTTCAGCCTGCCATCTCATTATATCGTAAACTAGGATTTATTGAAGTTCCTGTGGATGGCCCTTATAAACGAAGTGATATAAAAATGGAACTAAGCTTAATATAGACATTGATTGAACAGACTAATATGTACGCACCAAAGTATCATAGAAACAGTGATCTGGAAGAACAACTGGGATTCATTAAAAAGAACAGTTTTGGTATGTTGATTAATGAAGTGAACAACAAGCCCTGGGTTACTCATATTCCTTTTGTTCTCAATAGTGGCGGCACAAAACTGACCAGTCATATTTCGAGAGGTAATCCACAATGGAAACACTTTTCTTCAGAAAAAGAAGTAATGGTAGTTTTTTCCGGTGCCCATGCCTACGTATCATCTTCCTGGTATAACCATGAAAACGTACCTACTTGGAATTACATGGCCGTGCATGTTTACGGAAACATAAGAATCATAGAGGGAGATGAATTGAAAACTTCACTTAAAGAGTTGGTGGATCAACACGAGAAAGATTCAGTACAGCCAATCTCCGTGGAAAAGATGACTCCTACCTACTTAGAAAAAGAAATACGAGGCATTGTAGCATTTGAGATTACCATAACCCAAATAGAAGCTGCCTATAAACTGTCTCAAAACAGAGAAAAAGAGGATTACGAAAACATCATTTCAGAATTAAATAAAAAGGATGGCAACGCCCGTGAAGTAGCCAAAGAAATGAAAAAACGATGTCCTTATTGAACCAGTCGGTATCAAAACCATCACAAATTAGATATATTTATTCCTAGTTAACAGACCTAAAGGCAATGGCTATATACAATGAGATTGCAATAAAAAGAATTAAGGAATCTCAACTTTCAAAAGTTGATTTTAATAACCTCGATTTCGGAAAGTATGTTTCAGATCATATGGTGCACACCAACTATGACAATAAAGCATGGGGTAAACCAGAAATAATTCCTTACGGTGACTTAATGATGAGCCCTGCCATGCTATCCATCCACTATGGACAATCCATTTTTGAAGGAATGAAGGCTTTCAAAATGCAAGATGGCAACATCAATATTTTTAGATTAAAAAAGCATCATTCCCGCATCAACAAATCACTGGCCAGAATGTGTATGCCGGAAATAAGTGAAGCTCTTTTTACCGAAACCCTTCATGCATTAGTAGAACTTGATCACCAATGGGTGCCAACCAACGAAGGTTCATCGCTATACATAAGGCCCGTGGTATTTGCCACTGAAGCACGCCTGGGCGTCAAGGTCTCCGATCAATACAAGTTTATTATCATGACAACTCCGGTAGGGCCGTATTTTACCAAACCCTATAAGCTAAAAGTGGAGGACTATTATGTACGTACTGCAGAAGGAGGTACAGGATTCGCCAAATGCGCTGGAAATTACGGAGGAGCGTTCTACCCTACACAAGTTGCGAAAGAAGAAGGCTTTGATCAGGTACTGTGGACAGATCACAAAGACCATCAATACATTGATGAAGTAGGGATGATGAACGTAATGTTTGTTATTGGAGGAAAACTTATTACCCCTGCTTTAAATACTGCCATCCTTGATGGTGTAACGCGCGACTCCATTCTTACATTGGCTAAGAAAATGAATTTTCCTACTGAAGAGAGAAGAATAAAATTGGAGGAATTAGAGCAAGGCTTTAAGGACAAGTCAATAACTGAAGCATTTGGAGCCGGTACTGCAGCCGTTGTCGCTCCTATTCAATCCATTCGTATTCATGGAATAGATTACTCCATACCTCTGCCTGATGAAAACAGTTTTCAATCCAAAGTAAAAAAGCAATTGTTTCAAATTAGAACCGGGTTGGCAGAGGATACGTATAAATGGAATTACATTGTGAAAATAAAATAGAATGTAATGCGCGCTGCTTTTTTCCATGGAAAGGATACTCCACTCACTGTCAAAGAAATAGAGAAATCACCTACCCTCAATAAAGATCAGGTTGCTATCAAACTTAAGAATGCTGCTCTTAACCATCATGAACTTTGGATGCTCAAAGAGCAAAGTGAATCTATGCCTGGAGGTGTGATTATTGGATCAGATGGAAGTGGAATCATTGAAGCAGCACAAGCAGAGGACGACCAATACCTAATAGGAAAGGAAGTGGTTATTAATCCAAGCGTTGGATGGGGAAACAATCCCGCAGTGCAAGCGCATTCATTCAGTATTCTCGGATATCCTGCCCACGGCACATTCAGTGATTATATTTCTATATCCAAAAAACAGGTATTTGAAAAACCTGAACATTTGTCCTTTGAAGAAGCTGCGGCAGTTCCGCTAGCGGGGCTCACCGCTTATCGGGCTTTATTTACTAAGGCCAGACTACGCAAAGGTGAAAAAGTATTGATTACTGGAATTGGTGGTGGAGTAGCTTTACAAGCTTTACAATTCGCGCTGGCATTCGAAGCGCGGGTATTCGTTACTTCCGGTTCGCAGGATAAATTGGAAAAGGCGCTGGCCATGGGTGCTTCCGGAGCATTTAATTATAACGATACTGATTGGGCTACCCAAATAGCAAAAGGAGCTGGGGGTTTTGATGTGATCATAGATAGCGCAGGCGGATCACAATTTAATGCATTACTAGAAATGGCCTACCCAGGTGCTCGTGTTGTTATTTATGGACGTACTGCAGGAATGATTCCGGATATTTCCCCCAAGACATTGTTTTGGAAACAGCTCTCCGTTTTTGGAACAACAATGGGAACTACAGACGAATTCCTCTCCATGTTGGATTTTGTCCATAAGCATCAACTGAAACCCGTTATTGATTCAGTATTTCCATTAGAAAACGTTAATGATGCTTTCAATAAAATGGATGAAGGGAAGCAATTCGGAAAAATTGTTTTGACTATCTCGTAACCATTCAAGTTTTGAACATAACCTATCGATCGGACGTAACTATCTCAAGTGAGCAATTCATTGATGTGCTTAAACGATCTACGCTTGACGAACGAAGACCTGTTAACAGCCCAGAGCGAATCCAGAAAATGCTTGATCATGGAAATGTGCTTGTTACCGCATGGGATGGTGAACTGCTAGTAGGTGTATCTCGGGCTATTTCTGATTTTTCATTTTGCTGCTATCTATCTGACTTGGCGGTGGACGTGGATTACCAAAAGAAGGGAATAGGTAAAAAACTGATTGATGAAACTCATATAGCTGCAGGCGAGTTGACTTCTTTAATACTACTTGCCGCTCCGGCAGCTGCCGCATACTATCCTAAAATAGGTATGGAACAATTTTCTGATTGCTTTATCATTAGGAGAAAATAAAGCCCTTGAACAAGATCAAACAACAGCTCTACAAGTACTGCCAACAATGGGTAGATAACAAAATCACAATGGCTAAAAATGAGATCAACGCAGCTCAGGCTTCTGCGAATGAAGAAACCAAAAGCAGTGCAGGCGATAAATACGAAACGGCTAGGGCCATGGCGCAATTAGAAATAGAAAAAAGTACCAGTCAGCTATCGGAAGCAGGTAAATTAAAGCGATTATTGGGAGAGTTCTCCGGAGAATCAGAAACATCAAAAGCCCAACTTGGAAGTTTGATTCAGACCAACAACGGCTGGTTTTACATTTCCTTAAGCGCGGGAAAAGTAATATTGGATGATGTGACCTATATCTGCCTATCTCCTGTTTCTCCCTTAGGGGCGAAAATGATGAATCTTGTAACAGGGGATCAATTCAACTTTAACAAACTCGATTACATCATCTTGGAGGTGAACTAAGGGAATCCTTATCAAGGAATAAATTTTATTTATGGGCAATTCCGACTCCATTTTGGCGTTTTAATAAAACAAATAGTCAAGAAATACAAGGATTTTTGCCATAAAATGACTAATTTTGCACGACTTCGAAAAAAAGCCTACTAAAACTCAAAAAACCTCTTCTGAACTAAATTTGCCACGAAGGGTTTTATTTATTGGAATTGTTTCACCATTAAAAATAAGCTAAAAACTATGGGAAGACCCCCTATATTACCCAAGAAGAAGAAAGATGGTTACTACCTGGATATCCGCAATAAAGGCGCAAAATCAGGTATTATCATTATCCGCGATACAGAAAAGGAAATGATGCAAGCTGTAAAGCAATACGAAAACACAAAGGATGTAATCATTCTTGGAGAGCACAAAAATGGAAAGCGTGTAGAGGAGAAGAAAAAGAAGCTACACCAGAAAGAAAAAGCATAAAATAAAAAAGCCCTTTAAAAGGGCTTTTTTTATGTCTAAAATGGAAGGTCATCCGACCCACTGGCATCATGAGGCTCATCCATGGGTGGTGGTGGCGAAAAAGAGCTGCCACCTCCTCCTGCATTGGCCTTATCTACCTTCCAGGCACGTGCCTCCGTATACCATCTGCCGTTGTACTCACGGCTTTCCAAATCTACGCCTACGTTCACCTGATCTCCTTCAGTAATTCCAAACTGATCTATTTTATCTCCCCAAATTGAAAGACAAACTTTCTTTGGGTACTGACTCTCTGTTTCTACTATAAATTCTTGCTTTCTCCACTGTCCCTTCTTTCCCATTCCAGATTGCAGCGGAAGCAATTGAATTACTCTTCCTTTTAATTCCATAGCCATAGGGCATTCTTTTAGTTGAATTGATATAATTTATGAAAGGGCAATTTGTCGATTAATTGAGAATATGACAACGAAGACACCCCCAAAGTAATGGCTACAAATCCAAGCTATGTTCAAAAAATGCCTCCAAACACTCCAGATGGTGTAACCTTCCCAAAAAGTGCGAGTCTTTCTAAATAAGGTTAAGTTTTCAATACTTAAAATAAAAAACGCCATGCTATCCAATTACCTGAAAATCGCCAGACGGAATGCCATGCTTTATAAAGGCTACACCTTCCTCAATTTATTTGGACTTATTGCCGGCATAACCTCCAGTCTTCTGATCCTGCTCTGGATCAATGACGAGGTCAACATGAATAAATTTCATTCCAATGGAGAGCATATCTATCAGCTATTTCGCAATATGAATCAATCCGGGGGCATTGTAAGCACCACACGATCCATTCCCAAACCAGCAGCCGACCTAATAAGGGCGGAGTATCCTGAAGTAAACCAGGTAGCTTTATTCAGCTGGCAAATGGAAAGAACCTTAGGCGAGGGTGACAAAGCATCCAAAATAATGGGACATTATGTTACTCCAGAATTTTTAGATGTTTTTTCATTTCCCCTTTTAGTAGGCAATAAAACCACCGCTCTCAATGATCTCAATGCCATCCTTATTTCCAAAAGTACTGCGATGAGTCATTTCGGAACAGAATGGCAGGCAGCACTTGGAAAAACGCTCTTACTAGACAAGTCAAATGAGGCGAGAGTCACCGGAGTATTTGACGATCCCGGCATCAATTCCACACTTGAATTTGATTGGCTCATGCCTGCTGAACATTTCATACTTAATAATGATTGGATGAATGACTGGGGTAATGGCAGTTTTAGTGTATTCCTTACCATCGACAGTGAAGAAAAAGCCAGAGCTGTGGCACAAAGGGTCTTGGGAGAAATTAATGCACACACACAAGGTGCCAGCAATGCCGGTGACGAAACCTTGATCTTGCAAAAATTTGAAGACACTTATCTCTATTCCAACTTCGACAACGGTGTAATTGATGGCGGACGAATAGATTATGTACGAATCATGACAGGTGTTGTGCTGCTCATCTTGCTTATCGCCTGCATCAATTTTATGAACTTAACCACTGCCAGAGCAGATCGCAGATCCAAAGAAGTAGGCTTGCGAAAAGTGATGGGAGCCCAAAAAACTTCTATTACCGCTCAGTTCTTTGCTGAAGCCTTCATCTTTTCCATCATCGCTGTAATGGTCGCCCTGGTGCTCGCCTACATAACCCTTCCCTATTTCAATCAGCTGGTGGGCAAACAACTTATGATCGATTTTTCAGCACCTCTTACCTGGATGGTAATTCTTGGGCTGATAGCCGGGGTTGGTATTCTATCCGGAAGTTATCCGGCAGTCGTCTTACCTAGTTTCAATATCATTAAATCACTAAAAGGAGGTACAATACAAGGGCGTGGCTCTGCTTTTGTCAGAAAAGGATTGGTGGTTTTTCAATTTGCCATATCCATCGTACTCATTATTGGCACTACGGTAATTTACAAACAGCTCGATTATATACTTAACAAAGACATAGGATTGGATAAGGAACATCTTCTTGATGTCCGTATAGAGGGAGACTCCACAGACCAATTTAATGCCTATAAAAATGAACTACTCAACGTAAGCCAGGTAATGGCAGTATCTGGAACTTCCGGAAATCCTGTTGCCTATAGCCGATCAACCAGCTCTGCCAATTGGGAAGGTAAAGATCCGGCAGCTGGCTATGAAGTCAATATTATATTAACAGACGAAGACTTCATCACTACTATGGGTATGGAAATGGTCAATGGAAGGGCATTTTCAAAAGAGTACAAAGACTCCACCAATTTTATCATCAACGAAGTGGCAGCTAACCTTATGGGTTTTGACAACCCAATAGGTAAAAATTTGTCTTTTTGGGGAATCAACGGGCAAATCATTGGTGTTGTAAAAAACTTTCACATGAGCAATTTGCACGAACCCATATCCCCATTAATTATCACTTGTATTGAACCCTCTAGCTCCACCTCTATGATGATACGATTGCAGGGAAATATCAGCGAGGGATTAGAAAAAGTAGAAGCAGTCACGAAAAGGTTATACCCTTCGATGGAATTCCAATACCGGTTTACTGATGAGTTGTTGGAAGGCAGTTATGAAAGTGAAAGAACAGCCAGCACACTGGTAAACATTTTTGCAGGCATTTCAATTCTTATTTCCTGCCTTGGCCTTTTTGGATTGTCTGCGTTCACAGCAGAGCAACGCGCCAAGGAAGTTGGAATTAGAAAAGTATTGGGATCAAACGTATGGCAAATTGTGCTTTTACTTTCCAAAGAGTATGCTGCGTTGATCTTTGTCGCATTCATTATCGCTATCCCATTTGGCTATTACCTGATGCAGGATTGGTTGAATAATTTTGAATTCCGAACCACGCTGCAACCCGCCATGTTTATTTATGCAGGCCTGGTCAGTCTTGTCATTGGAGCATTAACAGTAAGCTTTAAGTCTTTTGCAGCTGCAAACGTAAACCCAGTTCAATCATTGAAAAATGAATAAAACCGACTAGAGATTTAATCTCGGATGCGTTTGAAAAAATTATCAACCAGGACCTTGCATTCCTCTTTCTTCACTCCTTTTACCACGGTGGTTTTAGGATGCAACACTTGACTTTTGGATAAAGAAAATCCTCGTTGTATATCTGATGCCCCGTACACCAGTTTCATTAGCTGCGTCCAGTGCAAGGCTCCGGCACACATCATGCATGGTTCCAGTGTTACAAAAAGGGTACACTCGGTGAGGTACTTGGATCCGAGATAGTTAGAGGCAGAAGTTATAGCCAGCATTTCTGCATGGGCGGTGGCATCTATTAATTGTTCAGTTTGATTGTGAGCACGAGCGATGATTTTGTTGTTGCTCACCACCACAGCACCTACAGGTACTTCCCCATTTTCGTAAGCCTTGTTGGCTTCGCGAAGTGCTTCTCGCATGAAGTACTCATCTGTATATAAATCCATACATCAAACTTAGGAAGATCAATAAGGCTAAACTGAAAACTTAGAATAAAATTACTTCACTTTGAGTGAGTCCATAACTGCCCTGGCAGTTTCCTGCCAATCGTCTTTCATTCGTTCCGGACAAGTAAATGTAAATACCAGTGTCCTCCCCTTTTCAACAAGATAAAGCACATAGGTATATTTAAGAATGGCGTCCTGATCTCCCATTGCCCTTCGGTCACCGTTTATTCTGGAATCAAATTCAAAAAAGATGTATTCCTTTTTGCTGATCTCTCGAATACCTTCTTCCACCATATCTACCCTGTCGTAGAGATTATATATTCCGGCTTTGAAAAATTTCTGCGACATCGCTATATCGGCATCCGGCCAATGGGTGGCTGAGGTTTTAATACTAAAATCAATTAACCTGTCCTCATCCGTAAAGGCCGCAATGGGTTTCCTTACGGATGGATGCCGTAAGGCAATATCGTCAGGTGTCATCACCATCAATTCTTTCGGGATAGAAACGGTGATATCGTGTGCAATCTTGGTTTTCACCAGTTTATGGCCGTTCTCATTGGGGAAAAGGTAAAGAAAAACGAGTAATCCGATTTTTATCATAGTGTTATTTAAGCATAAATGAGACCAAACCTTCTGCC